>NZ_CALBEX010000405.1 GCF_937889215.1 uncultured Limnohabitans sp. | reverse complement strand
GGTTCCAGTCGCCCACCTTGACCAAAAACGGAAAACGGTGCTCGCGGATGCTCAGCATCTTGACCGGGCCGGTGTTTTGCTGGCCATGCACCTCTTGCGCCAGCATGGCCACTGGCGGCATGTAGCGGTATTCCATGGCCACCCAGATCGGGGCCGGGTAACTTGCTTGCAAAGCGGCCAGGCTGCGCACGTCGTCCAGATGGGTGCATGCGGGTTTTTCGAGCAAAACGGGCAACGGCCGCAGGCGGGCAATCTCGCGCAGCTGGTCCGCATGACAAAAGTTGGGGCTGGCGATCAGCAGGCAATCCACATCGGGCGAAGTGACCACCTCGGCCAGACTGGCAGCGCTTTGCGCACCCGGCACCAAGGCCAGGCTGCTGGCCAGCATGTCGGCATCGGGCTCAAAAATGCGCGTGACCTGCGCACCAGGCAGCAAGGCAATGTTGCGCAAATGCTCCTGCCCCATCATGCCGCAGCCGATGATGCCGTAACGTGTGGACGCAGTGGGGGTGGACGTGGAAATGGTCAAAACAGCCTCTTCAAGGGTTAGGGATTCAAACAAAAATCAATCGGCCAGGGTGTACCGCTGGCACAACTCTAAAAACGCATCAAGCCGGGGGTCAAGTCCGGTTTCCTCTTGCAACAAAGCGGCTACGGCCGGGGCCATGCGAGCCGCTTGCCGAGCATCGAGGAACAACGCACGCCAACGGCGGGCCAGCATGTCTTCCACTGTCAATGCCCATTCATGGCGGGCCGCAAAGCGCACCATGGCCTCGCTCAGGCCCATGCCCAGATCGTGCCCAGCACCGGGCAGGCGCAACACCTGTTCGGCCTCGGTGCCCCACAAATGCAAACCGGGGGCTTCGCCGATACGGGAGTATGCCGCCGAGGCTGAGCTTGGCACTGCACCCGCTGGCGGCGCACCCACCAAGCGGTGCAGCGCGGTGTTCACCGGGCTTGGGGCCACGCCAGGCCCTGAGGCCAAGTCGCCGTGCTCGGCCAGGGCCTGCATCACCTGCTCGGCCATGCTGCGGTAAGTGGTCCACTTGCCGCCCGTCACCGTCACAAAACCCGGGGCTTCGCGTCGAATCAGGTGCTCGCGTGACATTTGGCTGGTCGACCCGCCTGCCCCATCCGCTGCGCCCTGCACCACCAAGGGGCGCAAACCGACCCAGACGCTCAGCACATCGGCCCGGATCAAGCTCACACCCAGCGACTGGCGGGCTTCACGAAAAAGAAAATCCAACTCCTCGGCCTTGGGCACGGGCTCTTGCGGCGCGTCGGCGCGGGGGGTGTCGGTGGTGCCGATCACGGTGGCCCCCAACCAAGGCACGGCAAACAAAACACGGCCATCGGCGGTTCTCGGAATCAACACTGCCTCGCGAATGGGCAAACGCTCGCGGGCCACCACCAGGTGCACGCCCTGGCTGGCCGTGACCAGCGGCTTGACTTGGGGGCCATCTCTGCTGGTGCTGCGGCCGGACGACAAGGCCATCTGGCGCAAACCATCGACCCAGACTCCGGTGGCATTGACCACACAACGGGCCAGGCCCTCGCGGGTTTGGCCGCTGCGCTCGTCCAGCCACTGCACGCGCCAGCCCTGCGCCTCGCGCTGCAAGCCCGTGACCCGGGCGTGGTTGTGCAAACTGGCCCCAGCGCGGCGGGCCGTCTTGGCCAGCGCCAAGGCAAGGCGCGCGTCTTCAAACTGTGCATCCCAGTAGCGCATGCCCGCCACCCAAGTGCTTTGCGGTGCAGCGCTGCCCACTGCGGGAGTAACGCCACCCTCAACGCCATCGGCCGCATCGCCCGGGCAACGCACCAGCAACTGGCGGCGCGACAAGGCCACCGTGCGCCCCAAACTCCAGCGCCCAGACAACCATTGGTAGAGTTTCAGGCCCATGCCCGTCCAGGCCCAAGACAGCCAACTGGCCCCGGGCACCACAAAAGACAAAGGCTGCGCCAAATGCGGGGCCAAGGCCAAGACCGTGGCGCGTTCGCGCAAGGCCTCGCGCACCAGTTGCCAATGCCCTTGCGCCAGGTAGCGCACACCGCCATGCAGCAACTTGGTCGAGCGCGACGAGGTGCCGCAGGCCCAATCGCCCGCCTCCAGCAAGGCCACCCGCTGGCCTTGCAGCGCCGCCTGCACGGCCACCCCCAAGCCCGTGGCACCGCCACCGACCACCAACACATCCCACGGGGCATCGGGTTCAGTGGGCTCACCGGAGGCGTTCACGCGGGGGGCGTCAGAACACAAAGCGCTTGGAATTTCCACAAATTTTCCTGAAATGATCGAAAATTATTGTTCTAAATTGACTGTTTTTGATTGTATCGATGAAACGGTCGGTTTTTGCGCTATTCTGAAGAACTGAGTACTGCCCTTGACCCCACAGCGACTGCCATGGCTCTCAATCCCCGACAACTGTCCCTTTTGCAAGCCGTGCGCGAACACGGCAGCGTTAAAACCGAAACCCTGGCCGAACAGCTGGGCATCCCCCTGCAAACCGTGCGGCGCGACCTGCAGCGCCTGACCGAGGCGGCCATGCTGGAGCGCTTTCATGGCGGCGTGCGGGTGGCCGACTCGTCCACACGCAACACCACCTACACCGAACGCCAACGCACCCAGGCCCAAGCCAAACAAGACATCGCCCGGCAAGTGGCCCAGGCCATCCCCGACGGTGCCAGCCTGTTCATGAACATTGGCACCACCGTCGAGGCCGTGGCCCGCGAACTGCTGCAGCACAAAGGCCTTCGCGTGGTGACCAACAACCTGCATGTGGCGCACATCCTCGCGGCCAACCCCCAGTGCGAAGTGCTGGTGGCGGGCGGCACCGTGCGCCACGAAGACCTGGGCGTGGTGGGCGAAGCGGCGCTGGCCTTCATCCGCCAGTTCAAGGTGGACATAGGCCTGATCGGCATCAGCGGCATCGACGTCGACGGCACCCTGCGCGACTACGACCTGCGCGAAGTCATGGTGGCCCGCGCCATCGTGGCCCAATCACGCCAGGTCTGGCTAGTGGCCGACCACAGCAAATTCGGCCGCCCGGCCATGATCGAAATGGCCCCGCTCCAAGCGGTGCACACCCTGTTCACCGACTTACCAACCGAGCCTGCGCTGGCGCAGCTCATGAACGATCAGGGGGTGCAATGCGTGGTGGCACAAAAAGGGGCCAACACGGCGGATGCACCAGACGCCATCTGAGGCCACACCAGCGCCCGCGCCACCCTCTCGCTGACCTCGCCCTGACCTCAAGCCAAGCCAGAACTACGAAACCAACGGAGTGGGCGGCTTGGCTGGTTGAACCTTTTTGGCCCAAGCCGGTGGCCGCGCCACCTGCCAATGCCACACCCCATGACGCCAACGGGCCACAAGCTTGGGGCCAGAAATGCCATGTCTGCCCACGCCCGAGGTGTCGTAGAGCAAAGCCAAATCGGCCAAGGGAATGGCGTCCTGCAAATTCTGCAAAGTCCGTGGGTAACGCGCCAAAATGCGCTCGGACGGCACATCGTGCCCGCCTTCGGCCACCCGTTGCGCCACCCGGCCCAGCAACTGACACGGGTCATTCACACACACCACCAACAGCACCACGGCAAAACCTGCCGCTCGCGCATCCCGCATCAAAGCCAGTTTGGACGGATGCGGAAACACCGTCTAGCTCACAAACGACTGGCCCTGCGCCAGACAAGCGGCGCGACGCGCATCGGCCCAAGCTCGGGCTTGGGCAGAACGCAGTTCGGGATCGGTGATGTGCTGCAGAGCGTGAGCTTCGTGCAGGTCCGCATTCACAAATTCGGCATCGGACGGCAACAAGCCAGAAGCAACCGCTGAGCGGTACAAAGTCGATTTGCCAGCCCCATTGGGGCCAGCGAGCAAAAAGAAAACGGGTTTCAAAAAAGGCAGTTGCTCAAGCGGCCTTCACCACCTGTCGGCGGTTGCTTTGCACGGTCTGGCGCACGGCCTGGGCAAGGCGGCCGGTGCTTTCGGCGGCCACAAAATCCGCCTCAATGGCGTCCAGCGGATCGGCCGCAGACAGCGTGGTGGTCTGGCGCACATCGTAGAGCGCGATGGCCTCTCGGGCCTCCGTGATGGTCAAGCCAGAAGCCTCGGCAATGCGCCCCAGCGTGGCCCAATACTCGATCTGCCCTGCTACCGAGCGGCGCATGGGCGTGGCCGCTTCGCGGGCCTGGGTGACCAAACCAGCAGGCAATTTGACGGATGCAAACGAAGAAGGTGATGCAGACATGAGACGCTCCTTTGTGGCGCATTTTGCGCCAAAACGGACATATATGGTCATCTGGCTTGAATAAATCCCCATCAAAGCAGGTAAGAAATCTAAATCCATCCACACCACCCACGCCCATGGCTGTGGACAAGCCCCGGAACAAATGCCCCAAGCCGAATGGCTGTTGAGCTGGCAGATGGCACTTAAAAAACAAGCAATGCCAGCAGCCCAGAGCCATGGCTCCTGTCTAAAAGACTACCGAAAGTTACCTCTTTGCGCGGGGTGGCAGGCCCGTGTGCTGGGTCAGCAACTGCCCCTTCTTAGGCTGCCCCATGCGCTTGGGCGCCGTCGACAAAGACACCGACGACTTGGCCCCCGCACCCGTGCTGTTTTTGCGGCGGGCGCTTTGGTAGCCTTCTTCGGCCAGCGGCTGCCAGTTCGGGATCAAGTGGTGTTTGCCGTTGCCGATCAAATCTGAGCGGCCCATGGCCTTGAGCGCTTCGCGCAGCAGGGGCCAGTTGGTGGCGTCGTGGTAACGCAAAAAGGCCTTGTGCAGGCGGCGGCGTTTGTCGCCTTTGACCACGTCTACTTTTTCGCTGTCGCGGGTGATTTTGCGCAGCGGGTTGCGGGTGGAGTGGTACATGGCCGTGGCCGTGGCCATGGGGCTGGGGTAGAAGGTTTGCACCTGGTCGGCCCTGAAGCCGTTCTTTTTGAGCCAGACGGCCAGGTTCATCATGTCTTCATCGCTGGTGCCCGGGTGGGCGGCAATGAAGTACGGGATGAGGAACTGCTTTTTGCCCACTTCTTCGCTGTACTTGTCGAACATCGACTTGAAGCGGTCGTAGGTGCCGATGCCCGGCTTCATCATCTTGGACAGCGGGCCGCCCTCGGTGTGCTCGGGCGCAATCTTGAGATACCCTCCCACATGGTGCTGCACCAGCTCTTTCACGTACTCGGGCGACTGCACGGCCAAGTCGTAACGCAGACCGGAGCCGATCAAGATCTTCTTGATGCCCTTCAGGTTGCGCGCCCGGCGGTACATGTTGATCAGCGGACCGTGGTCGGTGGTCAGGTTCTGGCAGATGCCTGGGAACACGCAGCTGGGTTTGCGGCAAGCAGACTCAATCTCGGGCGTACGGCAGCCCAAGCGGTACATGTTGGCCGTGGGGCCGCCCAAGTCAGAGATGACACCCGTAAAGCCTTTGACCTTGTCGCGGATGTCTTCCACCTCGCGGATGACCGATTCTTCTGATCGGCTTTGGATGATGCGGCCTTCGTGCTCGGTGATGGAGCAAAAGGTGCAGCCGCCAAAGCAGCCGCGCATGATGTTCACGCTGAAGCGGATCATTTCCCAAGCGGGGATTTTGGTCGCGTGGTCATGGCTGCCGTTTTCGTCGGCATAGCGCGGGTGCGGGCTGCGGGCATACGGCAGGTCGAACACATGGTCCATCTCGGGCGTGGTGAGCGGGATGGGCGGCGGCGTGATCCACACGTCGCGGGCGGTGTGGCCTTCGCCGTGCGCTTGCACCAGGCAGCGGGCATTGCCGGGGTTGGTTTCCAAGTGCAGCACGCGGTTGGCGTGGGCATACAGCACGGCGTCTTGCTTGACTTGCTCGTAGCTGGGCAGGCGGATCACGCTTTTGTCGCGGGGCGGGACTTTGTGGGTGCCTTTGCCGCGCAAGGCGGGGTTGGGCACAAAGGTGAGCGGCTGAGTGATGGGCTTAATAGCGGCTTGCACGGTGCGGGCCTGGGCCACGGCGGCAGACAAATCGGCTTCGACGTTTTTGGCGTTGTGGCCCTCGGCCACTTCTTTGGCCTCTTCCTCGCT
>NZ_CALBEX010000404.1 GCF_937889215.1 uncultured Limnohabitans sp. | reverse complement strand
GGCGCTGGGGTAGAGCAGCTGAAAACTTTGGCCGATGAGTTGCTCCCGGCCGACGCCAAACATCTCGCAAACGCGCTGGTTGCAGTCAATGATGGCGCGGTTGCGTGAGAGCACCAAGCCGATGGGGGCCAAGTCAAAGGCGAGGCGGTAGTCGATGTCTGGGGGCATGGCGGGCAGGCCACCCGCCTAGGGCAGCCCTCTACGAAAAACTACGTAGTTCAATACGTAGTATCGTAGCGTTTTGATTCTTTCCTGGAGACCGGTGTGAACAAGATTTTTCCCTCCGCAGCCGAGGCCCTCAAGGGCATCGTGGCTGACGGGCAACTCATTGGCGTGGGCGGTTTTGGCCTGTGCGGCATTCCTGAAGCTTTGATTGCCGCCCTGCGTGACAGCGGCGTGCAAAACCTGACGGCCATTTCCAACAACGCGGGCGTGGATGACTTTGGTCTGGGCATCTTGCTGCAGACGCGCCAGATCAAGAAGATGATTTCTTCTTATGTGGGCGAGAACAAAGAGTTTGAGCGCCAGTATCTGGCGGGCGAACTGGCTTTGGAGTTCACACCCCAAGGCACGCTGGCCGAGAAGCTGCGTGCGGGCGGCGCGGGCATTCCGGCTTTCTTCACCAAGACTGGTGTGGGCACCTTGGTGGCCGAGGGCAAAGAGCTGCGCGAGTTTGACGGCGAGACCTACGTGATGGAGCGCGCCTTGGTGCCCGATGTGTCGCTGGTCAAAGCGCACCGCGCTGACAAGTCCGGCAACCTGCAGTTCCGCTACACCTCGCGCAACTTCAACCCGGCGGTGGCCATGGCGGGCAAGATTTGCGTGGTCGAGGTTGAAGAGATCGTCGAGACCGGTGAGATGCACCCCGACAGCGTGCACCTGCCCGGCATTTATGTGCACCGCATCGTGTTGAACACGACGCCGGAAAAGCGCATTGAGAAACGCACGATTACAGAAAAGGCGGGCGTATGAAGCCCGCCGTGACCGAAAAAACAGGAGCCTGATATGAGCTGGAGTCAAGACCAAATGGCCGCCCGTGCGGCCCACGAACTGGAAGACGGTTTCTATGTGAACCTGGGTATCGGCATCCCCACGCTGGTGGCCAACTTTGTGCCTGCAGACAAAGAAGTCTGGCTGCAAAGCGAAAACGGCATGCTGGGCATTGGCCCGTTCCCGACCGAAGACGAGGTCGACGCTGACCTGATCAACGCAGGCAAGCAAACCGTGACGACCATCAAAGGTTCATCGATTTTTGGCAGCGATCTGTCGTTTGCCATGATCCGTGGCGGCAAGATCAATTTGTCGATCCTGGGTGCGATGCAGGTCACCGACAAGGGCGACCTGGCCAACTGGATGATCCCCGGCAAGATGGTCAAGGGCATGGGCGGCGCGATGGACTTGGTGGCGGGCGTCAAGCGCGTGATCATCTTGATGGAGCATGTGGCCAAAAAGAAAGACGGCACCGAAGACATGAAGATCCTGCCCGAGTGCACACTGCCGCTGACCGGCAAGGGCGTGGTTGACCGCATCATCACCGACTTGGCCGTGATGGACGTGACCGACGCAGGCCTGAAAGTGGTGGAGCTGGCCCCGGGCGTGACGCCTGAGCAGCTGCAGAGCAAAACGGGTGTGAAGTTGATTTTCTGATCGGTTGCCGCGTTCATGACAAAAGGCCCGTTGAGGGCCTTTTGTTTTGGTCAATTAGCGGCCATCTACGAGGGCGCCCTGCGCGAGGCGCTCACCGGTCGGGCTCATGCGCGCTTCGCTCGCCAAATCGCCCGATCGGGTGAGCGCCTCACACAGGGCTGGTTGGGACCTTGCTGATTTCGGATGGATGCTGTCGGTCTTTGTGGGTTGGCGCATTTGGGTACGACGTCTTTGGTGCACCAACACCTTTTGAAAATATCGCTGAACGACAAAAGCCGATATCGGACTGCAATCGTCCGATCTACGGATCGCGCATTCAGGCCCTTAACTGCGCCTGCAATTGCGCCACCTGCGATCGCAGCGTCTGGTTTTCTGCGGTCAAGGCGGCGACTTGCGCGTGCAGGGCTTGCCGTTCGGTGGGTGCGGCGTCGGTGCCGTCCGGTTCGTCAGAGGGCTGGTTGTCTGAGGGCGTTTTGCGGTTCACTTCGCGCACGCGCTTGGCCGCTTGCTTGAGTTCTTCTTTGCCGCCCAGGGCCGCGCTTTTTTGCTCTTCTGCGG
>NZ_CALBEX010000403.1 GCF_937889215.1 uncultured Limnohabitans sp. | reverse complement strand
ACGAGCGCATGCTTTTTACACCTCGCTGGGATTTCAACAGCATGGCTTGAGCTTTGTGATCGAGATTTGACATGGAAACCACTGAAAACACCCCCCCCTTGCTGCGCGTGCGTGGCCTACAAAAGCGCTATGGCGACCGGGTCGCACTGCAGGACGCCAGCTTCGACCTGTGGCCGGGCGAAGTCATGGCCGTGGTGGGCGAATCTGGTTCTGGAAAAACCACCTTGCTCAATGCGATTGCGGCCAGGTGCCAGCCCGATGCAGGCCAGGTGACTTACCTTGGCCGTGACGGACAAATGCAAGACATCTACGCCATGACCGAAGCCCAGCAACGCTTGTTGGCGCGCACCGATTGGGGGTTCGTTCACCAAAACGCGGCCGATGGGCTGCGCATGGACGTTTCTGCCGGGGCCAATGTGGGCGAACGGCTCATGGGCCTGGGCGAGCGGCACTATGGCCGCTTGCGCAGCACCGCCCAAGAATGGCTGCAGCGGGTCGAAATTGACACCGCCCGGATCGATGACACGCCCCGCACTTTTTCAGGCGGTATGCGCCAAAGACTCCAAATTGCCCGCAATTTGGTGACCAGCCCAAGGCTGGTGTTCATGGACGAGCCCACATCGGGTCTGGACGTTTCGGTCCAAGCCCGGGTGCTGGATTTGCTGCGCCAACTCAATCGCCAAATGCAATTGGCCGTGGTCATCGTCACCCATGATCTGGCAGTGGCCCGTTTGTTGGCCCACCGCATGATGGTGATGCAACGCGGCGAGGTGGTCGAAGCCGGTCTCACCGATCAGGTCTTGGACGATCCCCAACACCCTTACACCCAATTGTTGGTGTCTTCTGTGTTGCAAGCCTGAAACTCAAAGGACAAGACGATGTTGCAAATGAAACAGGTGTCCAAGCGCTTCACGCTGCACCACCAAAATGGCGCCCAGCTGCAGGTGTTGGACCAAGTCAATCTGTCGGTTCATGCCGGTGAGTGTGTGGTGTTGGATGGCCCATC
>NZ_CALBEX010000402.1 GCF_937889215.1 uncultured Limnohabitans sp. | reverse complement strand
CGCGCACAGAACGCAACCGAGACGCCGCCTACGACCGACTGGCCGGTGCCGGGACCGAGTTGGTGACCGCCGAGATGGTGGCGTTTGAGTGGATTCGCACGGCCGAGCACCCCGACTTCAAGCTGCTGCAAAGTTTGTTCAAGTGATGGGCGGGGCTGTGCTTCTGCTTTTTCTTGGGCTTGGGCCTCGGTCACTGCGGGCTTGTTCCTGACCCCTTGACTTTCTGCGGCAGGCAGCCAAGTTCCAGGCCGATGTGGCGCGCTTGGCCGCTGTCCACTGCGTGACAGAGTCAGCTTCTTGCAAGTCCGCTGCTCATAATTATGAATTCAGAAGAGGCGGGCACCCGATGGGTCGACCTCGGCATTTATTCTTCATAAGCGGACATCAGGAGACATCCATGGGCAACTTTGCTGACTTTCACCAGCGGTCAATCAACGACCGCGAGGCCTTCTGGGCCGAACAAGCCCAATTGGTGGACTGGAAAGTCCCACCCCAACAGATTTGCGATTACAGCAATCCACCCTTTGCCAAATGGTTCGTGGGCGGCGAAACCAACCTGTGCCACAACGCGGTGGACCGCCACTTGGCCGAGCGCGCCGACCAGCCCGCCTTGATCTTCGTGTCGACCGAAACCGACACCGAAATCACTTACACCTACCGTGATCTGCACGCCGAGGTGCAGCGCATGGCGGCGATCTTGCAAGACTTGGGCGTGGTCAAGGGCGACCGCGTGTTGATCTACATGCCCATGATCGCCGAAGCAGCATTTGCCATGCTGGCCTGCGTGCGCTTGGGGGCTATTCACTCGGTGGTGTTTGGCGGTTTCGCGTCGCATTCGCTGGCCACGCGCATCGAAGACGCGTCGCCCAAAGTGATCATCAGCGCCGACGCGGGTTCGCGCAGCGGCAAGGTCGTGGCCTACAAGCCGCTGCTCGACGAAGCCATTCAGCTGTCGGCGCACAAACCCGCCAACGTGGTCATGGTGAACCGCCAGCTCGCCGCCTTCGCGCCTGTGGCGGGCCGCGATGTGGATTACGCCACCGAACGCGCCAAGCACATGGACGCGGTGGTGCCTTGCGAGTGGGTCGAATCCACCCACCCCAGCTACACCCTCTACACCTCGGGCACCACCGGCAAACCCAAAGGCGTGCAACGCGACACCGGTGGCTACACCGTCGCCCTGGCCGCCAGCCTGCCCAATATTTTTGAAGGCCAACCCGGCGGTACCTTCTTTTGCACCAGCGACATCGGCTGGGTGGTGGGGCACAGCTACATCATCTATGGCCCGCTGATCGGCGGCATGGCCACCATCCTCTACGAAGGTCTGCCCATCCGCCCTGATGGCGGCATCTGGTGGAGCCTTGTTGAGAAGTACAAGGTCAACGTCATGTTCAGCGCCCCTACGGCGATTCGTGTGCTCAAAAAGCAAGACCCCGCGCTGTTGACCAAATACGACTTATCCAGTCTGCAGGCCCTGTTCCTAGCCGGTGAGCCGCTCGACGAGCCCACCGCCAAGTGGATTTCAGAAGGCCTGAATGGCAAAGCCATCATCGACAACTATTGGCAGACCGAGACCGGCTGGCCGATTTTGAGCATCTGCAATGGCGTCGAAAAAGCGCCCAGCAAGTTCGGCTCGCCTGGCAAAGCCATTTATGGCTACAACGTCAAGCTGGTGGACGACCAGACGGGAGAAGAACTCACGGGAGCCAACCAGAAGGGCGTGTTGACCATCGAAGGCCCACTGCCTCCCGGCAACCTGCAAACCATTTGGGGCGATGACGCACGCTTTGTCAAAACCTACTGGAACACGGTGCCGGGCAAGCTGGTCTACAGCACCTTCGACTGGGCGGTGCGCGACGAAGACGGCTATTACTTCATTCTGGGCCGCACCGACGACGTGATCAACGTGGCCGGGCACCGCCTCGGCACCCGCGAGATCGAGGAAAGCATTTCCAGCCACCCCAACATCGCCGAAGTC
>NZ_CALBEX010000401.1 GCF_937889215.1 uncultured Limnohabitans sp. | reverse complement strand
GCTGGGGCCTGGGTCTGGCGCTGGAAGGACCGCATTGACCGTGAATTCATGCGCCGATTCACCGAATTCCCTGCCATGCCTGGAGCCGGTGGCCCCGCCCAACCCGGTGCCAACGTCCGCGAAGCCTTGCGGGCCATGGGCCAACTGCTCAAAGACATCCAGGCCCAAGGCAAGACCCCAAGCACGCGCCTGACACTGACGAGTGAAGAATCACTGCAAGCCATCTCGGCCATCGCCATGCGCTGTGGCGGCTGCGGCGCGAAAGTAGGCGCCAACATTTTGTCCCGAGCACTGGGCAGCTTGCAGCCGGTTGAGCGACCGGATGTGCTGATTGGCCTGCACTCGCCAGACGACGCGGCCGTGGTGCGCGTGCCGCCGGGCATGGCCGTGGTGCAGACGGTGGACTTTTTCAGGGCCTTCATCGACGACCCCTATTTGTTTGGCAAAGTGGCGGCCAACCACGCGCTGGGCGATGTGTTCGCCATGGGCGCCGAACCGCAAACCGCCACTGCCGTGGTCACCGTACCACCGGGCCTGGAAAGCAAGGTCGAAGACCTGCTGACCCAAATGATGGGCGGCGCGATTGAAGTGCTGAACGCCGCAGGCTGCGCCCTGGTGGGCGGGCACACGGGCGAAGGGGCAGAGCTGGCCTTGGGCTTTGCCATCAACGGCCTGATCGATGAAAAAATGGACAGCGTGATGCGCAAGGGCGGTATGCAGCCGGGCGATGTGCTGCTGCTGACGAAGCCGATCGGCACCGGCACCTTGTTTGCCGCGCATGCCCGTTACGCCGCCAAAGGCCGCTGGATCGATGCAGCGCTGCAGTCGATGGTGGTGTCCAACCAAACGGGTGCTGACATTTTGCGCACTTACGGTGCCACCGCTTGCACCGACCTGACCGGTTTTGGCCTGTTGGGCCACCTGGTGGAAATGACGCGCCCCTCGGGTGTGGACGCTGAACTGCAAATGAGCACTCTGCCCCTGCTGGACGGTGCGGTGGACTGCGTTCAGGCAGGCATTGTCAGCTCTTTGCAGCCGGCCAATGTGCGCCTGCGCCGCGCCCTGCGCAACGCCGATGAATTCGTGGGCGACCCACGCTACCCCCTGCTGTTCGACCCACAAACAGCAGGCGGCCTGCTGGCCAGCGTGCCCGCTGCTCAAGCCGCCGCCTGCGTGCAAGCGCTCAAGGCCGCAGGCTACCCGCACACCGCCATCATCGGCCGCATCACCGCGCAAGGCGAGGCCATCGAGCCGGTGCTGCTGAAAACCTGAACGCCTTCAAGGCCTGTTATGTCATGACCACCGAACACCTGACCCACCCCATCGCCCACGCCATCACACTGAATGCCGACCTGACGCAGCGCTGCATCGTGCACAGCCCCTCGCTCGACTGGGTGGACTCGCCCGCATCGGGCGTGTCGCGCCGCATGCTCGAGCGCGACGGCGGCGAAGTGGCGCGCGCCACGTCCATCGTGCGCTATGCGGCTGGCTCGGCCTTTGCTAGCCACGCGCACGGCGGAGGCGAAGAAATTTTGGTGCTTGAAGGCACGCTGCACGACGAGCACGGTGTCTACGGCCCCGGCACCTACATCAAAAACCCGGTGGGCAGCTCGCACGCGCCGTCCTCCCCCGATGGCTGCACGCTGTTTGTAAAACTGCGCCACCTGGACGCGCGCGACGACGAGCGCGTGGTCATCGATACGCGGCGAAGCCAGTGGCATCAAGGCATGGTGGAAGGCTTGAAGGTCTTGCCGCTGAACACCTTCGAGACGCAAAACACCGCCATGGTGCGCTGGGCACCGCAAACGTTTTTCAACCCGCACCGGCATTGGGGCGGAGAAGAAATCTTGGTGGTCGAAGGCGTGTTCTCGGACGAACATGGCGACTACCCGGCAGGCAGCTGGCTGCGCAGCCCGCACATGAGCCAGCACCAACCCTTTAGCCGCGAAGGCTGCTTGATCCTGGTGAAAACCGGGCACCTCGTTTAAGCACCCGTCTCCATCCACAGCGCCCAAACCCGCCACATGGACGCCCTGAGCTCGGTCTTGTCACGCATCGCCTTGCGGGCCGGCGTGTTCTACAGCGGCAACCTCTGCGATCTGCACGACTTCGAGCACGATGTGTTCAAGGGGCACTTGCACCTGATTGAGCGCGGGCCCATCGTGCTGCAAACGCAGGGGCAAGCCGATGTGCACCTGAACGAGCCTACCGTGCTGTTCTTGCCGCGGCCCCAATGGCACCGACTGGTGGCCGACGATGGCGTGGGTGCCGACGTGGTGTGCGGCACCATCGCCTTGGGCGGCGGTGTGCACAACCCGGTCAGCGACTCGCTGCCCGATGTGGTGCTGGTGCCGCTGTCGGCCATGCCCGGCATGAAGGCCTTGCTGGGCCTGATGCGGCAAGAGGCTTTTGAAGACCAGCCGGGCCGCCAGGCGGTGCTGGACCGCTTGTGCGAAGTGCTGATCCTGCAGCTGCTGCGCCACTGCATGGCCCAAGGCATCACCTCTGGAGGCCTACTGGCGGGCTTGGCCGACGCCAAGCTGGGCAAGGCCTTGCGGGCCATGCACGAGGACCCGGCAAAGGACTGGGATTTGCCCAGCCTGGCCGCTGCCACAGGCATGTCGCGTGCGCGTTTTGCCCACCACTTCAAGGCCGTGTTGGGCCACACCCCAGCGCACCACCTGAGCCAGTGGCGCATCCAGACGGCCCAGCAACTGATGCAGCAAGGCCAAAGCATCCAGCAAGCGGCGCACGCCGTAGGCTATGGCAGCGCCAGCGCCTTTACGCGGGCCTTTGTGCGTGCGCTGGGCCAAACACCCGGGGCATGGCTGACGGCGCGGCGTGCCGATCACAACGGTTCATTAAACGAGACGGGCAGCACAGACAAAGCCGCCAAACCACCTCGCCAAGGACCCGCAGCGCCCTAGAATGACCGTCTCATGACCCCACCGACGGCCACCCAAAACCTGCACATTTTTTGCCTTTGCGCTCAGTGGTGCGTCATTTGCCGTGAATTTGAGCCAGCGTTTCAGCGCTTGGCCACAGACCACCCCGAGCACCGCTGGCAAAGTCTGGACATCGAAGACCACGAGGCGCTGTTGGCCGACATCGACATTGAAAACTTCCCGACTGTGGTGATCCTGAACCAGGCCAAAAAAGTTTGTTTTGCAGGCACTATCGAGCCCCGCATCGACAGCTTGCAGCGGCTGGTGCAGTCGGCACAAGCCGACGACTTGCACCTGTCTGCCCAGTCGGCTCAAGCTTGGCAAGCCTTGACCACTTTGTGAGCTGGGTGGCGCGCGGTCAGGCTGGATCGGGTGCAGCAGCTGCGTCACTGCGCCGCACCGTTCGTTTGTCGCGCATCGTCATGAACTCTTCGGCCGATGTCGGGTGGATGCCGATGGTGGCGTCAAAGTCGGCCTTGGTCGCGCTCAGATTCAGCGCCAGGGCCAAGCCCTGAACGATCTCGGGTGCATCCGGCCCCACCATGTGCGCGCCCAGCACGCGTTGGCTGGCGGTATCGACCACCAGTTTCATCAAGGTTTTTTCGGGGCGGCCCGACAGCGTGTGGCGCATGGGCTTGAAGCGCGATTCGTACACGTCGATCTCGCCGTACTGGGCCAGCGCCGCCTCTTCGCCCAAACCCACCGTGCCAATCGGCGGCTGGCTGAACACCGCCGACGCCACATGACCCAACTGCGCCGCTTGGCGCTGCGGGCCAAACAGGCTGCGCGCTACCGCGCCGCCTTGCGCCAAAGCCACCGGGGTCAAGGCAATGCCCTCGGTCACATCGCCCACGGCGTAGATGTGCGACACCACGGTTTGGCCAAAAGCGTCCACCTTGACACCCCGGCCCGGGGCTGCGCTCAAGCCCGCTGCGGCCAGGTTCAGGCCTTCGGTTTGCGGCGTGCGGCCGGTGGCGTACATCACGGCATCGAATTGCTCACTGCCCGTCAGCGTTCCGGTCAATTGCACAGCCACAGTGCCATCGGGCTGGCGCTCAAGCGACGCGGCCTGGGTTTCGGTCAGGACGCGGATGCCCTTGCGCGCGATCTCTTCGCGCAGGTGCTGCGCCACCGCGCCATCAAAGCCGCGCAACAACTGCGCACCCCGGTGGATCAGCGTCACTTCGGAGCCCAGGCCGTTGAAGATGCCCGCAAACTCCACCGCGATGTAACCCCCCCCCACCACCAGCACACGCCGTGGCAAGGTGGGCAAATCAAAGGCCTCGTTGGAGGTGATGGCGTGTTCGATGCCGGGAATATCGGGCAAGGCGGGCGTACCACCCGTGGCGATCAAAATGTGGCGCGCCGTGATGCGCTGGCCGTTCACGCTGAGCGTGTGCGGGTCTTCAAAACGGGCATGGCCTTGAAAAATCTGCACGCCCGAGTTCTTCAACAGGTTTTCGTAGATGCCACTCAAGCGCGTGATCTCTTGCTCCTTGGCCGCCACCAAGCGGGGCCAATCGAACGAGGCCGGGGGCACGGTCCAGCCAAAACCGGCCGCGTCTTCCAGGTCTTCGGCGTAATGCGAGGCCTGCACCAACAGCTTTTTGGGCACACAGCCCCGGATCACGCAAGTGCCGCCGTAGCGAAAGCCCTCGGCAATGCCCACCTTGGCGCCCAAACTGGCCGCCACGCGCGAAGCGCGCACACCGCCCGATCCGCCACCAATCACAAAAAAGTCAAAGTCGTATTGCTGCATGTTGTGCTTTCATCCCAAAGTTGGCTTGATTCTGACAGCACGCGCAACGCATCGCACGGGTGTGCTCAATTGGGGTCAAGACCCTGAGACGAATGGTCAATTCCAAAGCGTGCAGGGCTTATACGATCACCACGCCTTCACACACACAAGCCGGAGAACCCATGACCCAAGCCTTCATCCAGAACCTGCAGCCGATTGACCACGCCAGCGCACAAGGCGCGCAAAAAGCCATCCTCGACACCGCCTTGGCGCAGGTCGGCTTCATCCCCAACATGTACGCCAACATGGCCAATGCGCCTGCCGTGCTCAGCACCTACTTGCATGGCTATGCCTTGTTCCGCCAAGAGTCTGGCCTGATCGCGCCCGAGCAAGAGGTGGTGTTTTTGGCCGTGAGCCAAGCCAACGGTTGCACCTATTGCACCGCCGCGCACAGCATGATCGCCGACAAGGTCTCCAAGCTCGCCCCCGACGCGCTGCAAGCCATCCGCGCAGGCCAGCCCATGGCCGACGCCAAACTCGCCGCGCTCTACGCCATGACCACCACCATGGTCAAAACCAATGGCCAGCCCGATGCAGCCGCTGTGCAGGCCTTTTTGGCAGCAGGCTACCAAGAAAGCGACCTGCTCTACATCGTGCTGGCGATCTCGGTCAAGGTGCTCAGCAACTTCTCCAACCACGCCTTCGGCACCGTGGTGGACGAGCGCTTTGCGGCCTACAAAGTCGCCTGATGTTCAACAAATCAACCGTCAAATCAACCGTCACTTTAGGCGCAGCCCTTGACCAGGACATCCTCGACAATGAGCGTTCTTCACAGAATTTTTGCCGCATGACACCCACACACGTTCCCGAACAATTTGACCGCACCATGGGCTGCACCGCAGCAGAGCTGATCAGCTGGTTGCCGCGCTCTTTGCCGGATGCCCAGTTGGCGGTGGACGTCACGCTCGGGCGCTGTGTGGCCAGCTGGCCCGAGGGCTCGCTGCGTTTGCAGTGGTCACCCTTGCCCGATCGCTGCATTGCGCTGCTGCGCATTCCGCAGTTGCAGGTGCACTTTGCGTTTGAAGGGCTGGACGATGCGGCGCGTTACGCACGGCAGAAATTCTTTGATCTGCACACCCACCGAGGAGGCGGTTAAGCCATGGCCATTCAAGCGGTTGTTTTTGATGCCTACGGCACGCTGTTCGATGTGTACTCGATCGGCGCTTTGGCCGAAAAACTCTACCCCGGCCAAGGCGCGGCCCTGTCGGTGCTGTGGCGCGACAAGCAGATCGAGTACACGCGCCTGATCTCGCTGAGCGACCCCGATCCAAAGGGCAGCAAGCATTACCAGTCGTTTTGGGACATCACGCGCGCATCGCTGCGCTACGCGCTGGCGCGTTTGGGTCTGGTGCACAGCATCGCGAACGAGGACGCGCTGATGGCGCAATACGCCCAACTCACGGCCTTTCCGGAAAACCTGGGCGTGCTGCAGGCACTGCGTCAGCGCGACGTGGCCACAGCGATTTTGTCGAACGGCAGCCCCGAGATGCTGCAGTCGGCTGTGCACAGCGCAGGCATGAGCGAGTGGCTCGATGCGGTGCTGTCGGTGGACAGCGTGCGCCAGTTCAAGACCACGCCCACCAGCTACCAACTGGTGCTGGACCACTTTGGCTTGGCACCCGCTGATGTCTTGTTTGTGTCAAGCAACGCCTGGGACGCGCTGGGCGCCACTTGGTTTGGCTTCACCACCCTGTGGATCAACCGCCAAGGCCTGCCGCCCGAGGCCATTGGCCCAGCGCCGCAGCACAGGGGCCGCGACTTGAGCGAAGTGCTGAAAGTTTTGAGTTAAAGCGCCAATCAAACCGCTGCTTGTAAGCAGCTTGCACGGCTGGGTTTTTTAAAATAGCAGTCTTTGAGCTGACCTTTGAAAAAACCCATGAACACGCCATCCGCCCCGTCTTTGGCTTCCCTTGTTGCGCCTCACGGTCCACTGCGCGTGGCCATCAACCTGGGCAACCCGGTGCTCGCCGGACTCGATGCGGCGGGTGAGCCCTCGGGCATCTCTGCCGATTTGTCACGCCTGTTGGCCGCACAGTTGGGGATCGGGATTGAATGGTGCATCTTCAAAAAGGCCGACGAATCGGTGCAGTGTGTGCGCGCCGACGAGGCCGACGTTGGCTTTTTTGCCATCGACCCGGTGCGCGGCGAAGGCCTGCATTTTTCACCGCCCTATGTGCAAATCGAAGGGGCCTACATGGTGCGCAACGACTCGCCACTGCAAAGCAATGACAAGGTGGACCACGCCAGTCACCGCGTGACGGTCGGCGCGGGCAGCGCCTACGACTTGTTTTTGACGCGCCACCTGAAACACGCCCCCATCGTGCGTGCGCCCAGCTCGCCCGCCGTGGTCGACGTATTCATGACGCAGCAACTCGAAGTGGCCGCAGGCGTGAAGCAACAACTGCAGGCCGATGCTCAGCGCTTGGGCGGCGTGCGCCTGCTGCCTGGACGCTTCATGGTCATCCACCAAGCCATGGGCATGCCCGCCCAACGCAGCGAGCAGGCACGCCAATGCCTGAATGCGTTTGTGGAAGAAGCCAAGCGCTCAGGTTGGGTGGCCGATGCCTTTGTGCGCCACCAGATTCAGGGCGCAGCTGTTGCACCACCGGGCTATCCCGCACACGACTGAGGCGGGCCTGAGCGGGTGATAAATTGCGGTTTGCCATTTAAACCATCGCCAAGAGGCCACCAATGAACCCCAGCAAAACCGACCGCCTGCCCGAAATGTCACGCGAACACATGACCGATGCCCAACGTGCCGCAGTCGACGAACTGGTCAGCGGGCCCAGAGGCAAACTCTCTGGCCCCTTTGTGCCCTTGATGCGCAGCCCCGAGCTGATGCGCCGCCTGCAAAAAGTGGGGGAATACCTGCGTTACGACAACACCGTGGGTTTGCACAACTCGGAATTTGCGGTGCTGGTGGTGGCGCGGCACTGGTCACAGCCGGTGGAGTGGCACATCCACAAACCGATCGCCATGAAAGCCGGCGTGAGCGAAGAGACCTGCAACGCGATTGCCGAAGGCCGCCGCCCGCCGAACATGACGGCCGAAGAAACCGTGGTGTACGACTTCTTGCAGGAGCTGCTGCACAACCAGTCGGTGAGCGATGTGACCTGGGCAACTGCACAAAAGATGTTTGGCGACCAAGGCGTCATCGACATGACGGCGCACTGCGGCTACTACAGCTTGCTGGCCATGGTGATGAACACCACGCGCCGCGAACTGCCAGACAACGCCGCACCGGGTATTGCGCCTTTCCCTCAATGAGGGTCTGAACGCTGGTGTGATCAAAACCATGAAAGGCATGGCTTTTTTGTAGGAGCCCACCCCGTGGGCGATGGGCGTGGAACACGACCTCAACAACGTCGCCCTGCAAAACATCGCCCACAGGGGTGGGCTTCTACAACAACAAATGGCTGACCTACCGAAGAACCGAGGCCAAAACTGCCAAGGCCTTTTGGAGCCCGTTCAACCAAACGCGTTGAGCGTTTGCCCCCCGGCCTGCACCGGGTGCGCATGCACCAGCACCACGGCCATCACGCAGGTTTCGGTGCCCCGGTTGATCCAGTTGTGTACCGTGCCGCGCTGCACCATGACGTCGCCGGCCTTCAGGTGAACTTCCTCACCGGACTCCAGTTCCATGTCGATTTCGCCCGACATGACCACGATGTAATCCACCGAGTCGGTGCGGTGCACGCGCTGCTGCACACCGGGATGGAAGTCGAGGATGCGGAACACGGTGCCGTGTTCAATCACCGAAAATTTGCCTTCACGCCTGCCTGCGTCCACATGGCCGTTGTTGTTGGCGGGGTTGGTGTCGGTGGTCCACACATTGCACACAAAGCCATTGGGGCGGCCTTGGCGGTAATGGCTGCAGACTTCGTCAATCTCGACGATGGCTTTGCCTTGGTCGTCGTGACCGGTCACGACGCGGCGAATGGACGGGTTGATCGGGGTGGTCATTCAATGAGCTCCTTGGAAAATAGGTTCAGTGGCCATCATGGCCCACGCGGCGCATGAAATCGGTCATGGCTGTCGCCAGGGTTTCTTCGTGCGGGCCCCAAGCCGAAAACGGCAAAGCAGGCACGTCTTCGTCCGCCACCGGCAGCTCAAACAGTTCGCAGCCGGGGATCAGGGCCGCCGCTTCACGGCCGTGGCAGGACACATGGGTTTTGTCGTTGCCGGGCACCACCCAAGTGGGCACACCGATGGCCTGCAGGGCCTCGGTCGTCATACCCAGCACCGGCTCGCGCGGGCCTTGCAAAAAAATCTGAAGCCAGTGGCTCATAACGGCCATGTATTGCTGGGGGTCCATGGCCATCAGTCGGTCGCGGTTTGCGGGATCGGCTGCGATGAGCTCTTGGTAAAAAGGCGTGGCACACACGGCGGCCATGCCGCCTTGTTCGGCCGCGCGGATGAACTGGCCGTAATAGTTCTCGGGCAAGCGGCCCGCGGTGAAGCTACCGCCCGTGATGCGCAGCAGCAGCAAGCCACGCACCGCATCGGGGTGACGCAAACTGGTCAGCAAGGCCAGCCGCGCCCCTGAAGAGCCACCGCCAAAAA
>NZ_CALBEX010000400.1 GCF_937889215.1 uncultured Limnohabitans sp. | reverse complement strand
ACCAGACACGCCTGAAGTCAAAAGCCATCGGTGGCAGTACACCTTGGGCCTGAAACTCAAAACCCACGACCTGGGCGATGCCCGCACCGACGTGGCACTGCGCCCGGTGCTGGGATTGCGCTACGGGCGCTGGCGTTTAGGCCACGCCACAGGCGACGAATGGCTGAACTTCAGCGGCTACCGCCAAGAAGCCAATTTGGCTTACCAACTGCGCGACGACGAACGCCTGAAAGTGGCGCTGTCCCTGCGCGTCCAGAACCTGCAGGACAACAGCAGCTTTGACGGTTTTTCTTCAGGCAAGAACACCTTGCGCGCCCGTGTGAGCGCGAACTACCAACTCGACAAACACTGGTCTCTGGGCACCGACGCGACGCAAGACCTGATGGGCCGTGGCGACGGCACCACCTTGTCGGTGGGCGCGTCATATGGCCTGCCGCTGAGCGAGCGCAGCGCGCTCAGCCTGAGCGGCGGCGTGCAATGGGCCACAGCCAGCCATTGGGCCACGCAAATGCGTCTCCTGCCCGCGCCACAAGAGGGCTGGCGATCAGGGCTCGGCTCGGTCGGACTGGGCCTAGGTTACCGCTATGCCTTCACGCCACAATGGGCCTGGTTTGGCACCGTGGGCACCTCGCGCCACCTGGGCCAGGTCAACGACATCAGCCCCAGCCAGCTCAGCTGGAGCGGTCAGATTGGCATTCTTTACTTCAGCCGCTGAATACACACCCATGCCCGCCTACCGTTTTGAAGCCCTGCAAGCCGATGGTGCCGTGCGCAAAGGCACGATCGAAGCCGACGGCCTGAAAACCGCCCGCAACCAATTGCGCGCCCAGTCGCTGGTGCCCCTGCAGGTGCAAGCCATTGCCTCCGGTGCGGCCAGCGAAGCGGCGCTTGCCCTGCCTTGGTGGCAACGCCCCATCGGCGGCGCTCGCGCCTTCAGCACCAGTGAACGCGCCGTCTGGACACGCCAATTGGCCGGACTGGTGAGCAGCGGCTTGCCGGTTGAGCGCGCCTTAGCCGCCCTGACCGAAGAGGCCGAAAGCGACAACCAACGTCACCTGATGGCGGCCATCCGCGCCGAAGTCAACTCGGGCAGCACCTTGGGCCGGGCGCTCGCGCAATTCCCGCAAGAGTTTCCCGCGATCGACCGTGCCGTGATCGCCGCAGGCGAGCAAAGTGGCCATTTGTCGGACGTGCTCAACCAGCTCGCCAATGACTTGGAAGACCAGCAAGTGCTGCGCTCCAAGCTGCTGTCGGCCTCACTCTACCCCGCCATCGTGAGCCTGGTGGCGTTGGCGATTGTGATCTTCTTGGTCACCTCGGTGGTGCCACAAGTGGCCGGGGTGTTTGCGGGCACCAAGCAGCAGTTGCCGGGCCTGACGGTGGCCATGCTGGCCATCAGTGACTTTGTGCGCCATTGGGGCTGGCTGCTGGTTTTGCTGCTCGCGGGCGGCGTGCTGGCTTTTCGGTTGGCCATGCGCCAAGCAGCACTGCGCCTGCGCTTTGACGCAGCTTGGCTGCGCCTGCCCCTGATTGGCCGACTGGCGCGGGGCTACAACAGCGCCCGCTTTGCCTCCACCCTGGCCATGCTCACGGCCGCTGGCGTGCCCATCCTCAAAGCTTTGCAAGCGGCGGCCGACACCTTGTCCAACCAAGCCCTGCGGGCCGACGCCCTGGAAGCCTTGGTGCGCGTGCGCGAAGGCGCACCACTGGGCACCGCGCTGGCGCAAAACGCCCGCTTCCCCGGTCTGCTGTCCATGTTTGCGCGCTTGGGCGAACAAACCGGCCAACTGCCGGTGATGCTGCAACGCGCCGCCGTGCAACTGTCATCTGAAGTGCAGCGCCGCGCCATGGCGCTGGCCACCGTGCTGGAGCCCTTGCTGATCGTGGCCATGGGCGGCATGGTCATGCTGATTGTGCTGGCGGTGCTGATGCCCATCATGCAGCTGAACCAGTGGGTCAAGTGAGCGATGATGTCTGGCCAGCGGCTGACCGACTTTTTCTTCAAGGAGTGAACCCATGCCCGCCACATTGGAAGGCCAACTCGTCGTCGCGATTTCCTCGCGCGCCTTGTTCGACTTTGAAGAAGAAAACCGCCTGTTCGAGCAAAGCGACGACCGCGCTTACATGAAGCTGCAACTCGATCGCCTGGAAGCCCCCGCCAAACCCGGCGTGGCCTTTTCTTTGGTGCGCAAGTTGCTGGCTTTCAACGACGCCGCTGCGCAACGCGTTGAAGTTGTCATCCTCTCGCGCAACGACCCGGTCTCGGGCATGCGGGTGTTCCGCTCGGCGCAGCACTACGGCTTGCCCATCCAGCGCGGCAGTTTCACACGCGGGCAACCCCCGTGGCGCTACCTCAAACCGCTCAACGCCAACCTGTTTTTGTCCACGCATTTGTCAGATGTGCGCGCCGCCCTGGGTGCGGGCGTGCCCGCTGCGCAGGTGTACCCACACTCCGCACTCGCATCCGAAGCGCACCCACACGAAGTGCGCATCGCTTTTGACGGTGATGCAGTGCTGTTTTCGGACGAAGCTGAACGGGTGTTTCAAGCCGAAGGGCTGTCAGCTTTTCAGGCACACGAGCGCGACAAGGCTAGCCAACCTTTGCTGGCAGGGCCTTTCAAACCCTTGCTGCAAGCGCTGCACCAACTGCAACAAGCCGGCACGCCCGCCATGCGGGTGCGCACCGCGCTGGTGACGGCCCGCAGCGCCCCGGCGCACGAGCGCGCCATCCGCACCCTGATGAACTGGAACATCGAAGTCGACGAGGCCATGTTTCTGGGCGGCTTGCCCAAAGGCGAGTTTCTGCGCGAATTCGAACCTGATTTTTTCTTCGACGACCAGACCGGTCACATCGAATCGGCTGCGCGGCATGTCCCCTCGGGCCATGTGGCCTCAGGCGTGTCCAATCCAGATTGACATTGAAGCCCCTCGTGAAGTGACAGGCCCCCGTAGGTTGGGCCTTTATGGTCCAACATGCCTTCACTTCGCGCGGAGAAATTTTCAAGATGCAGTGGCGCACAACGTCGGACCTGAAGGCACCGACCTACGAAGACAAACTTTGGCATTTTGTAGGTCGGGTCTTTAGGGTCCGACACTTCCTCATCTCGCGAAGCGCCGTTTTCAAAAGGGCTGCTGTCCACCACCGCCTTGTCGGACCTGAAGGCACCGACCTACAAGAAGGCTTTGCATCTGCGCTGCTTTTGGCTTCTCGGGCATTGGTATTTTGTAGGTCGGGTCTTTAGGGTCCGACGTTTCTCATCTTTTCTCAGAATACGGCGTCACCGCTTTGGCGTCGATGCGGTAACTGGCCACGCCCATGTGGGAGTCCGTTTTGGTCGCGCTCAAGGGGCCAGACACCCAGACCACGTCCATGAGGCGCAGGTTTTTGGCAGGCTTGTCCAACAGCACATGCACGATTTGGTTGGCCGGGGGCGGGGGCGAGTGGACACAAGCGCCAAAGTAAGGCACGAGCAAAAACTCCTTGATGCCGTTGGCCAGATCTTCCAGCGGCACCACATAGCCCGGCAGGCGCACGCGGTCACCCAAGAGCAAAGGGTTGATGGGCGCGTTGTCCCACATCTTGCGCATTTTTTTCAAGGCTTCATCGGCCTTGGGGTCGTTGTCTTGCAGGCCATCCAGGTTCAAGGCTTTGAGGTCTTTGTACGGGTCCCACCCCGCCGGAATCAGCTGCTCCCAGCCAATGGTGCGCGTCGGCCCTGGCAAGGTAGCCCCTGACGGCGGGCCCTCGGCAGACAAAGCGGGCTGCACCTGGGGAACGGTGTCGCGCACGGTATCGCGCACGCTTTGCGCCTGCGCACCCCAGACCCACAACGCAGCCAGCAGCAAGCCCACAGACCAACACCTTGCAACTTGTCTCATCTCACGCTCCCATTCCCGTTGTCATTTCAGCTTATCGATCCGGCACACTGAGGTTTGAATTTTGTTGGCCGGTATCCCGTCGGTCGGCGGCTTTAGCCCCTGCATTGCGGTCTTCGGCGTAGGCTGCATGTCGGGGCTAAAGCCACCGACCTACAACTTTTTTGACCGTTGAAGACTTCTCCGGACCAGATCAATATTTTGCAGCAACAGCTTGGACTGCCGCCACACACCTCACACGCGCGGTGACAAGCCATCGGCCAAGGACAAGCGGTAAGCCCGCCAAGCCGGCCCCAAACTGGCCAGCAAACCAGCCAACAAAACCGCGCCCGCCAAAGCCAGCTGCGTGGGCAATGGCATCGCCAGTTGCAAGCGAATGCCCAGCGATTGCTGAAGCCACGGCGTGGCCAAGGCCATGCCGACGTAAGACAACAGCACGCCCAGCAAAACACCGGCGCAAGTGACCCACACCCCTTCCAAGGTGAGCAGGCCCAGCACATGGCGTGGCCCCGCGCCCACGGCGCGCAGCACCGCCAGTTCGCGGCGGCGCTCGTTCAGGCCCGCCAACACCACCGCCATGAGCGAGACCACACTGACCAAGGCCACCAAGGCCGACACGGCCAGCAAGGCGTTTTCGCCCAGGCCCAGCACCGACCACAGCTCACCCAAAGCGACGCCGGGCATGACACCGATCAGGGCTTCATCTTCGTAAAAATTCACAATGCGCTGCACATTGAACACCGCCGCCCGGCTTTTCAGGCCGACCAGCGCGGCCGTGACTTCCTCGGGCTCTAAATTGAATTTGCGCGCCTGATCGGCCGGGATCTGACCGCCCGGCAAAGGCGTGCCCGCCACCCAGTCCAGGTGCAAGGCCTCCAGCGCCTGCAGGCTCACATGCACCGTGCGGTCTACCGGGGTGCCGGTGGGTGCCAAAATGCCCACCACTTTGAACGGCTTGTCGGCGTGTTCGTCGGCCTGCGACTGTGCGCCTTCATGCTCGTGGGCATGGTCATGGTCGTGCATGCCATGGCCCAGCGTGATGCTTTGGCCCAGGCCGTAACCCATCTTGCGCGCCACTTCGGCCCCGATCACCACCTCGTACAAACCATTGAGCGTGTCCGCAAACACCGCGCCTTGCTGCAAGGCCAGCGGTTGTTTGTCACCGTAGGCAAAGTGCTGAAAGTAAGCCGCTGTGGTGCCCAGCACCGGAAAGCCACGGTGCGAGTCCCCCAGACTCAAGGGCACCACCCACGAGACCGAGCGGTGATCGGCCAGCATTCGCACGCTGTCCATGCGCATGTTTTGCGGCACGCTGCCGATGTGGAACACCGAAAACAGCATCAGCTGCACCGGGCTGCTGCGGGCGCCCACGATCAAATCAACGCCGCTGACCGATTGCGAAAAACTCTGGCGGATGTCGTGGCGCAAACGCTCCAGCGTCCAGAGCAAAGCCGTGGCCAGCGCCAGCGACACCACCACCCACACCAGGGTGCTGCGCCGGTTCCAGGCGCTGCTGCGCGCCATGCGCCAGAGGCTGTTCATGCGCTCACCCCCGCTTGCTGCAAGGCGGGTAAAGACCATTGCACGTCAAAACGCTGCGCTTGCTGCTCGTCGTGGCTCACGCAGACCAAACTGCTGCCCGCATCGCGTGCCGCTTGCAACAGCAAATCCATGAAACCCTGACGCAAAGCCGCGTCGAGTGCCGAGGTGGGCTCGTCGGCCAAGATCAATTCGGGCTGGCCAATCAAGGCCCGCGCTGCGGCCACGCGCTGCTGCTGGCCCACCGACAAGGCATCGGCGCGGCGGCTCCACAGCGCCTCGGGCAAACCCATGCGCTGCAACCAACTTTGGGCCTCAGAATCTGGTCCACCCGCCGGTGAACAACGCTCGCGCCGCAAGACCGAAAAGCGGCAAGGCAAGGTCACGTTGTCGAGCACGCTCAGGTAGGGCAGCAAATTGAACTGCTGAAAAATCACCCCCACATGGTCGGCCCGAAAGGCGTCGCGCTGGCCCGCCTTCAAAGCCGCCCAGTCTTGCCCCAGCAAGGCCACACGGCCTTGGCTGGGCGACAACACGCCCGCCAGCAAACCCAGCAAAGTGCTCTTGCCGCAGCCGCTGGGGCCGTGCAAAAAAACAGTTTGGCCACGGTCCACCTGCAAGCGGCCCAACACCAAGGTATCGGCCGCCCCACGGGTCCATGCAAAGCGCAATGGCTCGATGTCGATCACGATCGTCTCCTTTGGATGCTTGCCGCTGGGCAGACGCCGCGGGCAAGCGGCGCACTATACCCGCCCAAAAGGCCTCAAGAGACCTTTCGCCTGCTTTCTCTGCGGGCAATCCACACCGTGGCCCACAAAATGACAAAGGCCCCCAACCAAGTGGACTGGCTGGGCACATCGCCAAACACCAGCCAGCCCAGTATCGAGGCCCAGACCAGGTCCAGAAAGCGCAGCGACTGGGTGGCCGAAATGTCGGCCATTGCAAACGCCCGCGTGAGGCAATAGTGCGCCAAAGTGCCCAGCACCCCGGTGGCCGCAAAGCCCAGCCACTGCCACAGTGTCGGCGCTTGCCAATGGGGCAAGGCCATCGGCAGACTGAGCACCGTGACCGTGAGGGCTTGCCACAGCACGATGACACCGGCTTTTTCGTAGCGGGTCAGGGCTTTGGTGATGAGGAACGAGGCGGCAAACACAGGAGCCGACGCCAACATGACCAGGTTATACCAACCGCCATCGCCCGACATTTTGGGCAGCACCACCACCAACACCCCCACAAAACCAATGATGGCGGCGATCCAACGGTCTTTGCGCATCGGCTCGCCCAAAAACCAAGCAGCTCCGATCATGATGAAAATCGGCCCAGTGAAGCCGATGGCCGTCATGTCGGCCAAAGGGATTTTGGGCAAGGCGGTAAACCACAAGATCAGCCCCAGCGTGTGCACCCCACCGCGCCAGAACTGGCCGCTGAGGTTGACCGGCATGTAGGCCCGCCAGCCATCCCTGTACACCCAGGGCAACATCACCAACAAGCCAAACAAGTAACGCAAAAACTGGGATTGGTAAACGTCCAGGTGCAGCGTCAGTTCACGGGCAATGGTGTTCAGCAATGAGAACAGCAAGCCGCCCAGCACCATCCAAACCATGCCGCGCACCGCAGCGGGCCACGCCGCAAATGTGCGCCTGCCATGGCGTTGCGCCAGCACGCACTGACGCCAAAGAGAACTGGGTTTGAGCGGCTTCACGGAGCAGCGCCTTGGAAGGGTTGAATCACCCAACGATCTTAGGGGGGGACGGCTTGCAGACCGGTCGCTTGGGTTACCTGTACCGTTGGGTTGCCCTGCCCGCAAGGACAGGGGTCGGTGGCCGCAGCGCGTTACGACGCTGGTGGCTGAGGTGCGGGTGCCGCCGGGGCCGCCTCCGGTGTTGGAGGCGTTGCTGCAGGTGCTGCAGGTGCTGGCGGTGCTGCGGGTGCTGGAGGCGTTGCGCTCGCGCCTGGCGCAGCGGTCTGGCCTGGGGTGCCGCCCTCGTCTGGCGCTTTACCGGTCAGTTTGTCCACCTGCTTGAACAGCCAATTTTTTTCTTGCGCCGCCCGTTCTTTGTCTGCGGCGATTTGCGCCCGCAACGCGGCAATCTTTTCTTGCAAGGCGCGCTGCTCTGCGGCTTTGGCGTCCTTGGCTTGTTGTTCTACCAGCAGACGCGCATCCTCAACCGCTTGGCGTTTGGCCGCTTCTTGGGCTGCCAATTCGGCCACAAGGTCCTTTTCTTGCTGGATGCGTGACGCCCTCACGGCAGCGATCTCGCGCACGCCCGTGCTCCAAGGCAAATTGTCCAGTTGGCGCTGAATGGCAGCGGCTTGGGAGATGTTTTGCAGCTTGCCGTTGATGCGGGCGGTATAAAAACCCTCGCAGCGGGTGGCAAGCCCCCCCACCTTGCACGCGTGGCCTTTGGGGTTTTGGGTGCCCCATGCTTTTTTCTGGGCCAAGAACACATCGCATTGCGCAAAGGCCCGCTCGATGCGGGCATCCTCGGCGCTCACCTGGGGGTCGGTGAAGTCATACCAATCGGGGCGAACTTGCTCGTGCGCCAAGGCTGTACCCACGCACTCGGCTTTGGCGGGGGCCAGTTGCGCCAACATGCCAGACCACACGGCCCGGTGCAAAGTGTTGTCGCGCACCACCTTGAACGAGGTCTCTCCCTGCGTGGGGCAAGCATTGACCACCGCACCATTGGCCCGGCTGTGTTGGCCTTCCCAGCGCACCGTGACGCTGTCGGTGCTGGAAGGGCTCAGGGAAATGCGTGCTTCGAAAAATGGGGCACGCACCACGCGCTCAAATGGGGCCTGGCCCGGCACCGTGATTTGCAAATTGCAGACCTGCTCCCCGTTGAGCACTCGGGCGGCCACGGGCACGGTGTTGGTTTGGCCTGCCAGCAGTACATACTGCCCCGCCCACGCCCCTGGCGCAGCCAACAGCCACAGCACCCCAGCCCACCCATGGATTCTCATTGCGCACATACCCCTGAAAAAAAGTTCCTACTGAGAGTATCGACAGCAAAACGCTGGACTTGATAGCGCTGGTCTGGGGCCGTGGTCAACGCCCCGTGAACACGGGCGGACGTCGTTCGGCAAAGGCCTTGCGGCCCTCGGCAAAGTCGGCGCTTTGGCTGCTTTGCTGTTCGCGCTCGCGCAAAAGCGCCAAGTCGACCCGCCCGGACTCGATCTCGTTCAGCGACTTTTTCGTCTCTTGGAGTGCCCAAGGTGCCAGCGCCAAAATGTCTTGCAGCAGCGCTTGCAGGGCTGCGGCCCAGTCGTCGGGGCCCACCAAGGCCTCGAACACACCCATGGCGTCGAGTTGGTTGGCCGTGAAAGGCCGAGCCGTCAGGAAAGCCCGCCGGGCTCCGGCCAAGCCGAAACGGTTCACAAAGCGCAATAAACCGCTGGGGTAGTAATGCAGCCCCAACGCGGTAGCGGGCATGCGCCACTCGATGCCTTGCAGGCCAATGCGAAGGTCACAGGCCAGCACCACATCGGTCGCACCGCCATACACGCTGCCGTTCAGCGCGCAAATGCTGACCGGGCGCAAAGCCGCCAAGGCATCGGGGATTTCTTCAAAAAAAGTTGAACCATGGCCCGGCTCGTCAAACCCCCCAATGTCATACCCGGCACAAAACACCGGCCGGGGCTGCCCGGCGGTGTTGGCCGTGAGCACCAGCACACGCACCGACGCATCGCGGTTCACGGTGTCAAAGTGCAGCAACAAGGTCTTGAGGTCGGCATTTTCCAGCCGGTTGCGCTGGGCTGGGCGGTTCAAGGTGATGGTGGCCACGCCACCTTCAATGTGCAAAACAGGAACTGAAGCGGGCGCAAGGGCTGGTGACATGTCGGCAATCCAAATCGGCATAGGGGGGCCGCAATTATTGCAGCCACCCCTGCCACACCACCGGG
>NZ_CALBEX010000399.1 GCF_937889215.1 uncultured Limnohabitans sp. | reverse complement strand
ATTGCACTTGACCATTTTGTTGGAAAACATGCGCCGTGAAGGCTATGAATTGGCCGTGTCCAAGCCACGCGTGCTGTTCCGTGATGTTAATGGCGAGCGCCATGAGCCTATCGAGTTGGTCACCGCCGACATCGAAGAAACCCACCAAGGCGGCGTGATGCAAGCCCTGGGCGAGCGCAAAGGTGAGCTGGTCAACATGGAACCCGATGGTCGCGGTCGTGTCCGTCTTGAATACCGCATCCCGGCCCGTGGCCTGATCGGTTTCACCAACGAATTCCTGAACTTGACGCGTGGATCTGGCCTGATCTCCAACATCTTTGACGGCTACGAGCCGCACAAAGGTGACATCGGAGGCCGCAAGAACGGCGTGCTGATCTCCATGGACGACGGTGAAATCTTCACCTACGCCCTGGGCAAGTTGGACGACCGTGGCCGCATGTTTGTCAAGGCGAACGATCCGGTGTACGAAGGCATGATCGTGGGTATCCACAGTCGCGACAACGACTTGGTGGTCAATGCCACACGTACCAAACAGCTGACCAACTTCCGTGTGTCTGGCAAGGAAGACGCGATCAAGATCACGCCCCCGATCGACCTGACCCTGGAATACGGTGTCGAGTTCATCGAGGACGACGAGTTGGTCGAAATCACGCCCAAGAGTGTGCGTCTGCGCAAGCGCTTCCTGAAGGAAAGCGACCGCAAGCGCAACAAGTGATCGGCTGAGCCATCATGCGTTTGACGCACGGCATGGCCGTCTGGACCATGGTGGGTTGCACCGCCTTGTGGTCCATGGCCGGGGTGGTGACGCGCCACCTTGACCAAGCCCAAGGCTTTGAGGTCACGTTCTGGCGCAGTCTTTTCACGGTGGTGTCCCTGCTGATCATCTTGCCCCTGTGGCAGGGCAAAGATGTTTGGCGACGCCTGCCCTGGCGCAACCCTTACTTCTGGATCTCAGGGGTCTGCTGGAGCATCATGTTCACCGCCTTCATGGTGGGCCTGACCTTGACCACGGTGGCCAACGTGCTGATCACCATGGCCTTGGCACCTTTTTTCACAGCCCTGCTGTTTTGGGTCTTTCTCAAAGCCCGACTGCCCTTGCGCACCTGGGTGGCGATCGTGTTGGCCGGTGCCGGTATCGCCTGGATGTACGGCAGCCAACTGAGCTTGAACGACCCCAACTTCGTCATTGGCACCTCGGTGGCCTTGTGCGTGCCTTTGGCTGCAGGCGTGCAATGGACTTTTTTGCAAAAGAGCCAAAGCAAAGGCCCTGTCGATTTGGTGCCCTCGGTCCTGCTGGGCGCTGTGATTTCAAGTTTGCTCATGCCGCCCGTGTCATGGCCTTTTCAGGCCTCAGCGCACGATGTGGGCTTGCTGGCCCTGCTGGGCTTGTTTCAATTGGCCATCCCC
>NZ_CALBEX010000398.1 GCF_937889215.1 uncultured Limnohabitans sp. | reverse complement strand
ACGTTCGTGAACACGGCATCGCCATTCCGACCTCTAACATGGCGGCATGAACACCATCCCCCACCCCGAAGGCCAGATCGACTGCACCGTGCACGGCGCAGTTCTTCAAATCTGCATCAACCGCCCCGCCAAGCGCAACGGCTTCACGCCCAAGATGTTCCGTGAACTGGGTGAGGCCTACACCCGGCTGGACGACGACCCGGCCCTGCGCGTGGGCGTGTTGTGTGCGGCGGGTGCGCATTTCACGGCCGGACTGGACTTGCCGACCATTGCGCCGCTCATGCAACGCGGCGAAAAGTCGGTGCCGCTGGGCTTGGTCGACCCGTTGAACCTGGGCATGGACGGTTACCGCCGCCGCGTCAAACCCATGGTGGTGGCGGTGCAGGGCATCACCTATACCTTGGGCATCGAGCTGATGCTGGCCGCCGACATTGTGGTCGCAGCCGACGACTGCCGATTCTCGCAACTGGAAGTGCAGCGCGGCATCATGGCCACGGGCGGGGCCACACTGCGCATGGCTGAGCGGGCGGGCATGGGCAACGCGCTTTTGCACTTGCTCACGGCCGATGTCTTCGACAGCGCCGAAGCCCTGCGTCTGAACTTTGTGCAAAAGGTCGTGCCTGCTGCGGGTTTGCTCGCCGAGGCCATGCGCATCGCCGAGCAGATCGCGGCCCAGGCTCCGCTGGCGGTGGTGGCCACACGGCAAAACGTGCTCAAGGCGGTGGAGCACGGACCGCTGGTGGCCATGCACGACTTTTTGCCCGTTCAGCAAAGCTTGTCGCGCAGCGAAGACGCGGCCGAGGGCTTGCGTTCGTTTGTGGAAAAACGTGCAGCGCGATTCACCGGGGCTTAAATGGGCCTTTTCAGGCTTTTTCTGGCCTGTTCGGGGCTGCCTGGTTTGAGTTGGTCGCCAAGTTGAACCTCGGCCGTGCCCCACAATCGGCGCATGACCGACACGAACGCCTTGCACCCCTACGCCGAACTCACCCCTGACCGGGTGATGGATGCCTTGACCGATTTGGGTCTGTGGCCCGATGGCCGTTTGCTGGCGCTCAGCTCTTACGAAAACCGCGTTTACCGCGCCCACCTGGACGAACCGGTGCAAGGCAGCGCAGCGGTGGTGCTCAAGTTTTACCGGCCAGGGCGTTGGAGCCGCGCACAGATTCAGGAAGAACACGACTTCGCTGCCGAGTTGGTGGCGGCCGAAATTCCAGTCGTCGCCCCGATGGCGCTGAATGGCGGAACCTTGCACCAGTGCGCTGGTTTTGATTTTTCGGTCAGCCCCTTGCGAGGCGGCCGCACGCCCGAGCTCGATGACTTCGAGGTCCTTGAATGGATCGGCCGCTTCCTGGCCCGCATCCATACGGTGGGCGCGGCCAAACCCTTTGAACACCGCCCCATGCTGGATGTGCAGACCTTTGCGCAAGAGCCAGCGCAGTGGCTGCAAACCCACCAGATGATTCCGCTGGAGGTCGAGCGCGAATGGCGCGAAGCCTTTGCCGAGGCACTGGCGCTTGTGCAAGAACAAATGGCGCACGCTGCAGCAGACCGCAAAACGATCCGCCTGCACGGTGACTGCCACCCGGGCAATATTTTGTGGACACCCACCGAGCTGCCCGGCGGCGGCCCGCACTTTGTAGACCTGGATGACGCCCGAATGGGGCCCGCCGTGCAAGACCTGTGGATGCTGCTCTCAGGGGACCGGGCTCAGCGCACGCAGCAGCTGTCGGCCTTGCTCGATGGCTATGAGCAGGTGCGCGACTTTGATCGGGCCGAGCTGAGCCTGATCGAGCCACTGCGCACCTTGCGTTTGATCCATTACAGCGCCTGGCTGGCGCGGCGTTGGGAAGACCCGATTTTCCCGGTCAACTTCCCTTGGT
>NZ_CALBEX010000397.1 GCF_937889215.1 uncultured Limnohabitans sp. | reverse complement strand
TGGCCGACCAATACAGCAAGACCTTTTGCGGCAAAGGACGCTGGCGTTGAACCCGCCAGATCTGCCCCAGCGTCCGCTCGATGGTCACCATCAAAAACACCGCCGACAAGAGCACTGCCGCCAGGCCTGCCGTGCCCAAACGGCTGGCCTTGCGCGAGAACTGGGTCAGGTAACTGAGCACCTGCCGTGCGATGCTCTCGGGCACCAGGCTCTCGATCAACCAGCGCTGGATCGTGTCTTGGAATTTGGCAAACACAGGAAAGGCTGAAAACACCGCCAAACCCAACGCGAACAAGGGCACCAAGGCCAACACGGTGGTGAAGGTGAGCGAGCTGGCACTGACACCCAGGCGGGCATCGCGAAAGCGTTCGGCCAAGACGCTGCCCATTTGTCGCCAGGGAAACTCCGACAGCTCTTGCCACCACAAACGGATGTGTTCACTCAGGCCGGTCTTGGACAAGGTTGATTGCATGCCCGGTATGATGCCACCGCAATGAACCCGAACCCCGAAACATCCCCCCTCCCCCCGCAAGAAACCGCCCCGGCAGGTCTGGACATGACCCGCTGGCTGGCCGTGGGCAGCTTGCTGGGCCTGATTGTGCTGGGCCTGGCTTGGGAAATTTGGCTGGCTCCCTTGCGCGAAGGGGGCTCTTGGTGGGCCATCAAAGTGCTGCCTTTGTGCATCCCGGTGGCCGGTTTGCTCAAAAACCGCATGTACACCTACCGCTGGGTCAGCCTGCTGGTGTGGCTTTATTTCACCGAAGGCGTGGTGCGTGCTTGGGGTGATGCCTGGCCGTCCTCAGGCTTGGCCGCGCTGCAAACCTTGCTGTGCACCACCTTGTTTGTGGCGTGCGCGCTGCATGTGCGCATCCGCTTCAAGGCCGCCAAAGCTACGGGCAACTTTGTGCCTGTGCCCCGCGACTGATTGTTTGCGCAACGCGCATTCACTGGTGCCCGACTTTCCACCTTTCATCCTCCCATGACCACCCTGACCCAGCCCCAAACCGATCTGATCGCCCAACTGCGCGACATCTGCGGAACGGCCAACGTGCTGACCCACGAAGAGCCAGCCGCTGACCTGAGCCCCTGGGAGCAAGACTGGCGCAAACGCGTTCATGGCCTGGCTCTGGCCGTGGTGCGCCCGGGCAACACTGCAGAAGTGGCGGCGGTGGTCAAGGCCTGCGCAGCAGCCAACACCGCCATCGTGCCGCAAGGCGGCAACACCGGACTGGTGGTGGGCGGCGTGCCCGACGGCTCGGGCACCCAGATCGTGCTAAGCATGACCCGCATGAACGCCGTGCGCGCCATCGACCCGGCCAACCTGACCATCACGGTCGAAGCCGGCTGTGTGCTGCAAAACCTGCAGGCTGCCGCCGAAGCAGCCGGATTTTTGTTCCCCTTGAGCCTGGGTGCGGAGGGCAGCTGCACCATCGGCGGCAACCTGGGCACCAACGCGGGCGGCACGCAAGTCGTGCGCTACGGCAACACCCGTGAGCTGTGCTTGGGCCTGGAAGTGGTCACCGCGCAAGGCGAGATCTGGCACGGGCTTTCTGGCCTGCGCAAAGACAACACCGGCTACGACCTGCGCAACCTGATGATCGGCAGCGAAGGCACGCTGGGCATCATCACCGCTGCGACCATGAAGCTCTACCCTCAGCCCGCTGCGCAGCTGACCGCCTGGGCCGCCGTGCCCAGCATGGATGCGGCTGTTGCGCTGCTCGGCTTGGCCCACCAGCGCCTGGGCCCGGGCCTGACGGGTTTTGAAGTCATGAACCAGTTTGCCCTCGGCCTGGTCGACAAGCATTACCCGCAGCTGCGCGTGCCGCTGTGGCAAGCAACACCTTGGTGTGTGCTGATCGAAAATTCGGACAGCGAAAACGAGCAGCATGCCCGCAGCCAATTTGAAGCCCTGCTCGAAGCGGCCATGGACCAAGGCTGCGTCACCGACGCCGTGGTCGCAGAAAGCCTCACACAGGCCAAAGGCCTGTGGCACATCCGCGAGAGCATCACCTTGGCCCAGGCCCAAGAAGGCTTGAACATCAAACACGACATCAGCATCCCGGTTTCACGCATCCCCGATTTCGTGGCCGAGACCGACGCCTTGCTGGCGCGCGAAGTGCCCGGCGTGCGCATGGTCGATTTTGGCCATCTGGGCGACGGCAACCTGCACTACAACGTGCAAGCGCCCGAAGGGGTCGATGAGAAAGCCTTCTTGCGTGACTTCGAAGACCCGATCAACACCTTGGTCTTCAACCAAGTCAAACGCTATGACGGCTCGATCAGCGCCGAGCACGGTGTGGGCGAACTCAAAGTGGGCAAACTCCCACTCTACAAAGACCCCACGGCGCTGGCCATGATGCGCGCCATCAAGCAGACACTGGACCCGCAAAACATCCTGAACCCAGGGCGGGTGCTGGCCTGACCCAACATTTAAACTTGCGCACTATGAACACCCCCGCCCGCCCCCTTGATCGCCCTGTCCGCAGCCAATACGAAGACTTCATGCGCCACGTCTACACAACGGGTGTGCAAAAAGGCGACCGCACCGGCACCGGCACGCGCAGCGTGTTTGGCCACCAGATGCGTTTTGACCTGAACGAGGGCTTTCCGCTGGTGACCACCAAAAAGGTGTTCTTACGAGCCATCATCGTGGAGTTGCTGTGGTTTTTGCGAGGCGACAGCAACGTGAAGTGGCTGCAAGAGCGCGGCTGCACCATCTGGGACGAATGGGCGCGAGAGGATGGATCACTGGGCCCTGTTTATGGCGTGCAGTGGCGCAGCTGGCCGACCCCAGGTGGCGGCCACATTGACCAGATGCAACAGGTCATGGACACGCTCAAAAACAACCCCGATTCGCGCCGCATCATTGTGAGCGCCTGGAACGTGGCCGAACTGGACCAAATGGCCCTCATGCCTTGCCACGCGTTTTTCCAGTTTTATGTGACCCCACCGCAAAAAGCCGGTGACAAGCCCAAACTCAGCTGCCAGCTCTACCAGCGCAGCGCCGACATCTTTTTGGGCGTGCCCTTCAACATCGCCAGCTACGCCTTGCTCACCCACATGGTGGCCCAGCAGTGCGACATGGACGTGGGCGAATTCATATGGACCGGTGGGGATTGCCACATTTACAGCAACCACCACGAACAAGTCGAGCTGCAACTGAGCCGCGCCCCCATGGCTTATCCAACGCTCCACATCAAGCGCAAGCCCGCTTCGATCCTGGATTACGAATTCGAGGATTTCGAAGTCGTGGGCTACGAATGCCACCCGGCCATCAAGGCCCCCGTCGCTGTCTGAGCCCTGGCCTGATGAAACTGCACCTCATTTATGCCCGCGCCCGCAACGGCGTGATCGGCCAAAACAACCAAATGCCATGGCACTTGCCCGAAGACCTGTCGCACTTCAAACGTGTCACGCTCGGTCAGCCGGTCATCATGGGGCGCAAAACTTGGGACTCGCTGCCCGCACGCTTTCGGCCCCTGCCCGGGCGAGTCAACATTGTGGTGACACGCCAGGCCGACTGGCAAGCGCAAGGCGCATGGCGTGCCGGCTCCATCGAAGAGGCCATGCGCCTGTGCAACGATGCCCCCGATGCATGGGTCATGGGCGGGGCCGACATCTACCGCCAGGCCGAACCCCTGGCCAGCACGGCGGTGGTCACCGAAATCGATGCCGACTTTGAAGGCGATGCCTTCGCCCCTGTGCTGAGCCCAAACTGGCGCGAGGTGCAGCGTGAAGTGCACTTGGGGGCCAATGGTTTGCGCTTCAGCTTCGTGACCCACCACCAAAACATCTGAGTTAGCACCCGAACCGAATTTGCGACGCAGACCCCTAAGCCACTTCAGGCCACCTGGGTCATGCCGTCATGACCCATGCCTTTTATGGGGCTGATTCAGGCCTTTTTCTTTTTCGATGCAGCGCTGGTCTTTTGAACCCCGCAGTGGCTGTGCCACATCTGTCGCAGCATTGCTTCGAAATCGCGGGTGTACTGGTCAATGTCCCATGCCGGTGCCGCCTGCAAGCGCTCACGCAAACCCTGCTTGAGGGTCAGCAAAGCCTGGCGGTCGCGGGCCATGGCGGCAGCGATGCGCACATAGTCCGCATCAGACTCGGCCACCCAGTCTTGAAGACCGGCCGCCGACATGAAGCTGGCACCCATGCGCGAGACAAAATTGCCGCCCGCTTTGACCACCACCGGCACCCCCATCCACAGCGCCTGCAAGGTCGTCGTGCCCCCGTTGTAAGGCACGGGGTCGAGCGCGATGTCCACATCGGCGTATTCAGCCATCATGTCGGTCAACCCCACTGGGCCACGGAACACCAAGCGCTCACGGTCAATGCCCTCGGCCAAGAAGCGTTGGGCAAACGCCTCGATCGCGCCGTCGTCCTTGAAGCTTGGAGCCTTGAGCAACAGCTTGGCATCGGGCACCTCCTTGAGCACCGCCGCCCAGAGCTTGACGGTGTGCGGCGTGAGCTTGGGCACATTGTTGAACGAGCCAAACACCAACGGCCGCTGCGCATGGGCCTGGGTGTAATTCGGGTACGGGTAGTCGGTTTCAGGCGAAAAGCAAAACACACTGCTCGGCAGGCGCGCCAGTTGTTCGCTGAACAGGGTTTCGCTGCCGACTGGGGCCACCACCGAATCGGCGACCAGCCAATCGATGTTGGGCACGCCCGTCGAGCAGGGATAGCCCAAGAAGGTGGCTTGCACCGGTGCGGCACGCTGGGCAAACAGACTCATGCGCTGCATGCTGGTGTGGCCTGACAGGTCGAGCAAGATGTCAATACCGTCCTCTTCAATGCGTCGCGCCAACTGGTTGTCGTTCAAAGTGCTCACTTCCACCCAGCGTGACACACGCTGCTTGGCCAGCAGGGTTTGATCGTCGTGCGAAATGCCTGTGAAATACAAGCTCACTTCAACTGCCCGGCGGTCCAATCGGGCCAGCAGGGGCTGCATGAAGATGTTGACGGGGTGCTGGTGGTGGAAATCGGCCGACACCAAACCCACACGCAAAGGGCGTTCGGGTGACTTGTCGTTTTTGAAACTGCTGACAGCACGGGCGTTTTGGCCCAAGGGGGCAAACAGCTCACGGTGCAGGTCTGCCACTTGCGCTGGGCTGAGCTGGTCGCTATAAAGCGAACTCATGGCGGCACTCGAATGCATTTTGGAGCCTGGGCCTTCTTCGTCGGCCAACGCCTTGTACAAGCGCAATGCCGTATCGGCGTCACCGGTGCGTCCAGCCACGCTGGCACGCATCGACTTGGCCCCCGGCTGAGGCGCAATGGCTTCGGCTTTGGCCAAGGCCTCCAGCGCCTCCTGCATGTTCCAGCTCTCAGCCAACGAATGGGCCAGGTTCCAATGGGCCAAGTCACTGTCAGGGTGCAATTCAACGTTGCGCCGCAGCACCGACTGCGCCTCTTGCCAGAGGTTGTAGCGGAAGGACAAATCGGCCAGTCGAACCAGCGTCGCCTCCGACGTCCCCACACTGGCCCGCTCAAAAGCCCGGTGCCCGTCTTCGGTCATGCCAAGGCGCATGAAGATGTCGCCCAGATCCATTTGCATTTCGGCGCGCTCGTTGTCATCGATGGGCTGCTGCCCCAAACGCAAGATCAGCAGCGCCTGTCGCATGGACTCCAGCGCCCGGGGAGCGTCACCGCGCTCAAGCCTGAACTTGGCCATGCGCCAGTGCACTTGGCGGTTTTTTTCGGCACCAGCCGCCGCAAGTGCGCGGTGGTATTCGGCAGCGCCAGCCTCCATTTGACCTGCATCCTCCAACAAACGGGCCAGCGACACACGCGCCTCGAAACGGCTTGGTTGCAAGGCAGTGGCTTGGCGGTAAGACGACAAAGCCTGGGCCGAGACCCCTTGTTGGCGGCACAAGTGACCCACTTCGAGCCATCCGCTGTAATTGGCGGGGAAAGCCTTCAGCAATTGTGCAAAAGCCTCGCGTGAGGCCATGTGCTCACCGAGCAGGACCAGGCAACGTGCGCGCTGCAAAGATGCGACCTCTAACTGAGGGACGATGCGCAAGGCGGCCTCATAAGCCAGCAAGGCCTCGGTCCAACGACCCGCTTTATAGTGGCCATTGGCCCCGGACATCGCTTGCGCCGCTTCTGCAGGCAGCTCCAGGGACTGTGGCTCAGCAAGCGTGGCCTGAGCATCGGGCTGTCGATCAGTTGGAGAGGCAGTCATAGTGTTCACTTCAGATGGCAGTTCTAGGAATCAGGGCCACATTGTCGTGTTAAGAGGCCTGCAAAGCCATCCTTCCAGTATTTTTTTTAATCCCAAAGTGCGATAGCCTGCGGTCAGAAACCCTTGCCCAAGGGGGAAGACGCGGTTCATTTTCTACACGCTTGGGGCCGTGGGCTAAACTCAAAACCCCTTCCTATCTGTCTGCCCCATGAAAATTGCCACCTGGAATGTGAACTCGTTGTCTGTGCGTCTGCCGCAGGTGCTCGACTGGCTGGCCACCATCCAGACTTCGCCGACGGGACGGTATTCACCCG
>NZ_CALBEX010000396.1 GCF_937889215.1 uncultured Limnohabitans sp. | reverse complement strand
TTTTGTACCAGCCCCAGAAAGTCTCTGGTGGCATGCGGGCAGCACATGGCTGGGCCGTTGTGCCGCCAGTGGCGACAGAACGCCTGCATTGGACATCGACGGGGTGGATTCCCTGGTGTTGGAGGCCTGCACGGCCGAGCCTCGGCGTTATGGCTGGCACGCCACGCTCAAAGCACCTTTCATCCTCGCCGCTGATCAGACAATGGACACTTTGTGTGCACGCGTGCGTGAAGTGGCCGCCAGCTTTCAGGCCTTTGACTTGCCTGCGTTGCGGGTGAGCGCACAAGGCGATTTTCTGGCTCTGCGACCCGTGGGCGATGTCACGCGAATCCATGCGGTTGCTGCCGCTTGTGTGACCCGCTTGCAAGCCCTGTCGGCCCCTCTGAGTGCGGCCGAATTGAGCCGCCGTCGTTTGGCCCCGTTGACCCCTGAGCAAGACCGCTTGCTTCTGGAGTGGGGCTATCCCTGGGTGCTGTCGCATTTTCAATTTCATATGTCATTGACCGGGCGGCTGAATGCTTTACGCCCTGCAGAAAGAGCGGCATTGATGCAAGCGGCCCAAGTGCATTTTGAGAGCTTGCCTGTTTGCCGGTTTTCTCACTTGGCCCTTTTCACCGAGTCCCTTCCCGGCAGCGATTTCAAGCTGTTGGAGCACATGGCGTTGCAGGCATGAACCCCACACTGATTTACGTGATGGGTCCGTCGGGCGCGGGCAAGGACAGTGTGCTCGGTTGGATGCGTGAACACTGGCCCAGCCATGTCCCTGTTCACTGGGCACAGCGCACGATCACGCGTGTGGCGAAGGCAGGCGGAGAAGATCACGAAGCGGTCGATACCGCTGAATTTTTGCAATTGCAAGAAGAGGGTGCGTTCGCCATGTCGTGGCAGGCCAATGGTTTGTATTACGGTTCGCGGCACGCGCAGTTGTTGCCACGCCAGCAAGGCTGTTGGGTGTTGGTGAATGGCTCAAGGGGGCATCTGCGCCAAGCCTTGCAAAGTCATCCGGGCATGCAAGTGGTCCACATCACCGCAGAACCCGAAATTTTGCGGCAACGCCTGACAGCCCGTCAACGCGAAACCCCTTTGCAAATCCAGCAGCGCATCGAAAGGGCCAGTGCCTTTGCGGTCCCTGCGGGGGCGATCCAAATTGAAAACAACGGCGACTTGGCGCTGGCTGGAAGAGCGCTGCTGCAAGCCTTGCTCTCAACGATTTGATTTTTGCGCTTTCAGTGTGCAGTCCTGGCAGACAAACATGCGTTGATTGAGCAGCCGGGTGAAGGTCCCCATGGACCGCGCTTTGTGAAGACCGCAACGATAGCAACTCAAGGTGGACATGTTCGCCGAATCCTGAAATGGAGAACCGCCTCCCTTGAACTTGTAGCGAAGTCCGTCGGACGCCAAAATCGATTCGGGTTCAAATTTGATCATGGGTGTGGTGGCTGTTGTCATGGTGTGTTGTCTTCAAAAGGCCTCAGCGGCGCTGAGTGTTTCACATGCTGTGGCGTGCCAAAGTG
>NZ_CALBEX010000395.1 GCF_937889215.1 uncultured Limnohabitans sp. | reverse complement strand
CCGGAATGTGCCCAATGTCTGGGCCCAACTGGTGGCTTTCATACCAGCGCACCAAAGTGCCGATCAGGGCCAGGCCAACCGCTACCCAGGCCATGCGCGAGCCCAAAGACTCCATCGCATCCGCCTGGCTGCGCATGAACATGCCCGCCCAATAAAAGACGGTGCTGATGAAAAACAGCATGCTCATCCACAAAATGGCCGACTGGCTGGATAGGAAATATTTCAGCAAGAACACCTGCTCGGAGCGCGCCAAATCGCCCTGGTACAGGTTGATGGCCAACAGCGACAGACCGGTCACCACCAGCATCAAGGTGCGCAGCGGCCGCCAAAACCACGCCAGCCAAATCACGGCCGGCAAGCTCCCAATCAGAATGCCTTGCTCGTAAACGTCCATGGCGTGCTGGTAACGGGTGAAGGCAAACACCGTGCCCAACAGCGCCAGCAGGGCAAAGCCCCAGTCAAGCGCCGTGCGGCTGGAAAAATAGCCCGGATTCAAAGTGACAGTCGTCATGGTGCTTTCTCGGATCGGCCCAGCAAACGGGCGGTCAATTGGTCAAATTCACGGTCGACATCCATGGTCTTGCGGTTGGACGACAAGGCCATGGTCGCTTGAGAACCTTCGCCCTGAGGTGACAACCACACCCACAAGCGACGGTCCCGAACATACAGCATTGCAAAAATACCCAAGATCAAAAAGGCACAACCCAAGTAAACGATGGATTGGCCTGGGGCCCTGGCGACTTGGAAAACACTGGCTTGGACCTGTTTGAAATCTTTCAGCAAAAACGTCATGGGCGCAGGGTAGAACGGCGCATCAGACAAGGCCAACACCGCCTGCGACATGAAGCCCTGCACCTGCTCAGTGGGCAACGGCTTGGCGTTGGCTTGTTCGCGGGCCAACGCGTCAAGCTCAAACAAAGCCCCATTCAAAATCCGCACAAACATCTCGCCGGCACGCGGCCGCTCCGCCTCAGGCACATTGGCTTCCAGAAAGTCGGCCAGCGCCTGCAAACCGGCTACCTGCTTGCCATTGACCGATTCCAAGCCGGCAAACAAACCCAGGGAGCGCGCCGCCGAATCGGCCAGTTGCTGCGTCAACTCGGGACGCTTGGGATCGACCGCCTTGCGGGCATAACGCTGCACAGCACGATCACGCAAAGCGGGCGTCTCCAAGGCTGCACGCAAACGGATGAAACCCGCCAGCTCACCGTTTTCGTCGGCAGGCGGTCGCAGGTAACGGTAAGGCTCGCTGGGCGTCTCACGCATGCCCAGCAAAAATACCGGCACGCCATCACCCGCATCCACGGGCAGCATGTAATTGTTGTACTCGCGCGCTTGCCCTGCAGCATCGCGCAGCTTGTAGCTCACGCTGGGGCCCACATTGCGCAACTCTTTGGTGTGGGTGGTTTTGTGGCCTGCGCCCAAGCGGGCGTCAATGGCGCTGCGCAAATCCACCTTGCGCACATCCACACCAGTGCCTTGGAGGCCTTCACCGCCGGACATGTTTTCGACGTTGATGACACGCAGCCCCGTGAACTCCAGCGTCATTTTTTCAGCGCCATTGCTCAGATCGGTATCACTGCCAATGATGCCTTCCACCTCGAAAGGCCGCGTCGCTGCCGCCATGGGCACGGCTTGCAGCTTGACGCTGGAGCCACCGTCGTCAAAGCTGGACTGGTAAATGTTGATGCCCTTGAAGCTGGCCGGGTGGTTCACCTCAACACGCGCTTCCTGCTTTTCGCCGGTGGCCTTGTCGTGGATGATGATGTCGCTGGCAAAAAGCTTGGGCATCCCTGTCGAGTAGTACTCAACGATGAATTTTTTCAACTCAATGACAAAAGGCAGATCCTGCAACAAGATGCCGTTGGACTGGTTCAGGATGGCGGTGCCCGAAGCGGTGTCCTCGGCCACCAGCAAGTTGCCCCGGAAGGCCGGGTTGCGCTCAGACAGGCGGTGCTTTGCAGGCACATCGGCGATCAGTCCACCCCCGTTGTAGATTTCCTTGCCACCGAACCACATCTGGGTGCGCACCGCCAAGTCGCCATCGAGCAAGCCGCCCACACACACCAGCACAATGGCCGAATGCGCTGCGATGTAACCGATTTTGTTGGCAGCACCCGCCTTGCCCGCCAGCATCCACCCCTTGCCTGCCGGGGTGTCGCGCTCTTGCAACTTGACTTTCCAGCCGCCCGTGGCCAGCAGGGCGCCCAGGCGTTTGGCGGCAGCCTCAGGCGCTTCGTTCAAATGGCCTTCGGCCTTGTGGTGAAAGGCCTTGAGGCTTTGCTCGCGGATGTTTTCCTTGTAGTTCTTCAGGTCCACCAGAATCTTGGGCGTGTTGCGGGCGATGCACAGGCTGGTGCTCACCACCAGAAAAGCCAAAATCAGCAAGAACCACCAGGCGCTGTAAACGGTGTTGAGTTTGAGGGTGGCAAACAACTCGGCCCAAAACGGTCCGAATTGGTTGATGTAATTGTTGGTGGGCTCATTTTGCTTGAGCACCGTGCCGATCACCGAGGCGATGATGCAGACCGCGCCGCCCCGCATCGTGGAAGTGGCCGACCCGGAGGC
>NZ_CALBEX010000394.1 GCF_937889215.1 uncultured Limnohabitans sp. | reverse complement strand
TTTTCTATAGAAAACTGCGCAGCGTAGCTGCGATTTTTGATATGCCGCCTCTAGGGCGACGAACACATCTTTCGATGTGAGTGCGTCAATGTTAGCACTGAATTTTCGAAAAACCCAATGGTCGGTCTTTCTAAACTTGTACTCCGGTGCCAAGCGGGGTAGACTGGTTGCGTTTGGCAATATGCCTGTGACAGTCAGATCTGAGGATTTATCTTGTCGTTAGGTTTCTGTCGCAACTTGTAGCTGGGTAAGTCGTTGATTGGTAAGGAATTTTGGGATTTTCTTAAGTTGCGGTTTGTAAGAATTTGGTTGTTTTGCTGAAAGATTTCAGCAAAATACCTTCGCCGAAGTGCCCAACCCGCTTAACCCGCCGAGCGGCTGCACCTTCCACCCGCGCTGCCCGCAGGTCATGGACATCTGCAAGCTTGAACGGCCGCCGCTGCGCGACTTCAAAGGCATTAAGATCGCTTGTCACGCGGTGGTGTGAAGGGGCGACGCGCGCCAGACTTTGCCCTTCAACCCTGCGCCCGTTCCGGGCGCACAATAAAAAAACCCACCGTGTCGCCACGGTGGGTTTTTTGTTTCTGAATCTCAAGCCGTATTGCGCCAGCGTCTGATTAAAAAGAGTGAGTCAGCTGAACGCGCTATGTGGTGGCTGATGTCGTTGCATCAGCTTTTTTCCCCTGCACTTGGAGTTCAAAGTCAGTGGGCTTGCTCAGTGCGTACTGAGCAGACAAGTCATAACCGATGGCTTTATTTGCAAAGTCATCGTTGTAGCGGGTGGCTTAGATCATGCCCAATGTGAAGGCTCAGAAACGAGTAGCCACGCTGAAGCCGTCAGGGTTTTTACCTCCGTCGGAGCCGTTTGTAAAGTGGCGGCACCACCAGCAGCAGCGCCGACACAGCCATCAAACTGCCCGACAAGGGGCGGGTGAAGAAGGTGGACCATTCACCTTGGCTGATGGTCAGCGCTTGGCGCATGGACTGCTCTGCCATGGGGGCCAGGATCAGGCCGACGATGAGGGGCGCCGCGGGAAAGTCAAACCGGCGCATCAAGTAACCCAGCAGACCAAACACAAACAGCAGGCCCACATTGAACACCGAGTTGCCAGCGCCATAAACGCCCGCGGTGGAGATGACGATGATGCCCGCATAGAGCCAGGGCGGCGGGATCTTGAGCAACTTGACCCAAAGGCTGACCAAGGGCAGGTTCAAGATCAGCAAGATCACGTTGCCAATGTAGAGACTGGCGATCAGGGTCCAGACCAGGCCGCCTTGCTGGCTGAAGAGCTGTGGCCCGGTTTGGATGCCGTAGCCCTCAAAGGCCGACAGCATGATGGCGGCAGTGGCTGAGGTGGGGATGCCCAAGGTGAGCAAGGGCATGAGCACACCAGCTGCAGCGGCGTTGTTGGCAGCCTCGGGGCCGGCCACGCCTTCGATGGCACCGTGGCCAAATTCTTCCGGGTACTTGGTGAGTTTTTTCTCGGTGTAATAAGACAGCAAGGTGGGCAGCTCGGCACCGCCCGCAGGCATGGCACCGATGGGGAAGCCATAAAAAGCGCCGCGCAACCAGGCTTTCCATGATCGGGCCCAGTCGCTTTTGCTCATCCACAAGCTTCCAGAGACTTTCATGACTTCGCCGGTCTTGGTCTCGCGCCCTTGCCAAGCCAGGTAAAGCGCCTCACCCACCGCAAACAGGCCCACGGCAGCCACGGTGACTTCGATGCCATCGAGCAGTTCAGGGCGGCCAAAGGTGAAGCGCGGTTGGCCGGTTTGCAGGTCCAGACCGATCATGCCCATGAGCAGGCCCAGGCTCAGCGCCACCAGGCCGCGCAGCATCGAGTTGCCCAGCACGGCCGACACCGCCACCAGCGACAGCACCATGAGGCTGAAATATTCGGCCGGGCCAAAGGCCAGCGCGGCATTGACCACCAGCGGGGCAAAAAAGGTGAGGGCCAGTGTGCCAATGGTGCCGGCCACAAAACTGCCAATGGCGGCCGTGGCCAAGGCCTGCCCGGCCCTGCCGCGTCGGGCCATTTTGTTGCCCTCCAGGGCGGTGACCACCGCCGCCGATTCGCCGGGGGTGTTGAGCAAGATGGAGGTGGTGGAGCCACCATAGGCCGCACCGTAGTAAATGCCCGCGAACATCACAAACATGCTGGTGGCGGGGACGTGGTAGGTCAGCGGCAGGAGCAAAGCGATGGTCAGCGCTGGACCAATGCCCGGCAACACACCCACCAAGGTGCCCACAAAGCAGCCGATGAAGCCCCACATCAAGGTGTTGGGTTGCAAGGCAATGGCAAAGCCACCCATCAGCGCGTCAAAAGATTCCATGGGGTATCCG
>NZ_CALBEX010000393.1 GCF_937889215.1 uncultured Limnohabitans sp. | reverse complement strand
CGGGCGCTTTCGCGCAGAGCGGCAAACAGGCTTTCGGCCAAGCTCGGCTCCAGCAGGCGGTAAACATCCCCCGTAGGTCGCGGCCTTCAGGTCCGACACTCCCCCGTAGGTCGCGGCCTTCAGGTCCGACACCCATCCCCTCGAGAAGCGACATGTCAAACCCTTGCGCCCCACCGCCCCCCACGTCGGACCTAAAGGCGCCGACCTACAAACCCCGTCACCGCATACACCGCCCCGCCTACCCACTCATGCAAGGCCGTTTGCCAACGCAACAAACTGTCGGCCAATGCGTACTCGGTCCAATCCGACACATCGCCCGTCCTGAAATCCACCGGATACGCGGTCACCTTGCAACCCACCGCCTCAAACTCGGCCATCGAGCGCGGCATGTGCCAGGCCGACGTCACCAAAAGCCAAGGCTGCTGGCACCGCTCACCCAACAAGGCCGCCACCTGCCGGGCGTTTTCTCGGGTCGTGCGCGAACCGCCCTCCAGCGTCACACGGGCCATGTCCACACCCTGCGCCTCAAAAAACGCCTTGGCCAATGACGCCTCGCTCACGCCTGTGGCCCACAAACGCCCCTCGCCACCCGAAAAAACCAATTGCAGATGCGGGTGCTCACGCATCAGCCCCACCGGCACCGACATGCGCTCGGCCGCCGCACCCAAAGGCACCTGCCCATGCGCCTGAAACACCCCCGGGTGCTCCGTGGCACCGCCCAACACAATCACCCCCACCTGCCCAGCCATGGCCGCTTTGGCAGGCGTCGAGTAACGGTTCTCCAAAGGCCGCAACAGCAAATCCGGCACCGACGTGAAACCCAACAAGCCCAACACCACCAGGCCCGACCAAAGCATGCGCACGGCAACACGCCTGCGCCGACCCAACACCAGCAAAGCCAATCCCCACCACAGCGCCAGCCAAAACACCGGCTGCGTGATCGCAGACATCAACTTCGACAAAACAAACATACGCTCACCTCTGCCATCTAAAAAAGTAGGTCGCAGCCTTCAGGTCCGACATCTCCCCGTAGGTCGCGGCCTTCAGGTCCGACACCCATCCCCTCGCGAAGCGACATGTCAAACCCTTGCACCACGTCAACGCCCCATGTCGGACCTGAAGGCGCCGACCTACCAATCGCACCCCCACGTCGGACCTAAAGGCACCGACCTACCAATCCCATCACCCGCGTCGCGGCCTTCAGGTCCGACACCTATCCCCTCGCGCAGCGACAGGCCCTCACTCGCCCCGGATTTCCCAGCGCCAAGCATGTTCCACAATCGTGGCCAGATCGGCATAGCGCGGCTGCCAGCCCAGCTTTTCACGTATCAAACTCGCATCGGCCACCAAACGCGCTGGGTCGCCTGCGCGGCGGGGGCCGTTCACCACGGCAATGGAGCGGCCGGTCACTTGCTGTGCGGTGTCAATCACCTCTTGCACAGAAAACCCCTGGCCATTGCCCAAGTTGTAAGCTTGGCTGCCCGCGCCACCCATCAGCGACTGCAGCGCCAGCCCATGCGCCGAGCACAAATCTTCGATGTGGATGTAATCGCGAACGCAAGTGCCATCGGGCGTGTCGTAATCGCGGCCAAAAACCCCAATGTGTGGCCTGCGCCCCGACGCCGCCTGCAACACCAGCGGAATCAAATGCGTCTCCGGCTCATGCCGCTCACCCAACTGCCCCTCAGGGTCGGCACCAGCCGCATTGAAATAACGCAAACACACCGAACGCAAACCATACGCCCGCTCGTAATCGGCCAACACCTGCTCCACCATCAACTTGGTGCGGCCATACGGATTGATCGGCTGCTGCGGATGCCGCTCGTCGATGGGCGAATACTGCGGCTCGCCAAACGTCGCCGCCGTCGAAGAAAAAATAAAACGCCCCACCCCATGCGAGCGCATCGCATCGAGCAAACCCAGCGTGTTGACCACATTGTTTTGGTAATACTTGGCAGGCTGCTGCACCGACTCGCCCACCTGAATGAAAGAAGCGAAATGCATCACCGCATCAAAACCCCGGGCCAGCACAGCATCCAACATAGCGCGGTCGCCCATGTCGCCTTGCACAAAATCGCCGCACAACACCGCATCCCGGTGCCCCGACGACAAATCGTCCAGCGTCGTCACGTCGCAACCTTGTCGGCCCAACATCTTCACCATGTGCGAACCAATATAACCAGCCCCACCCACCACCAAAACTTTGCTCATCGCTTCATCCATTCAAAACAACTGTGATCTGACACCAATGGATTATCTGACCCACGAATGATGGGTGTCGGACCTGAAGGCGCCGACCTACAAATCGCATCCCCCGCGTCGCGCCCATCACGGTCCGACACCTCCCCGTAGGTCGAGGCCTTCAGGTCCGACATCTCCCCGTAGGTCGTGGCCTTCAGGTACGACAGCCATCCCCTCGCGAAGCGACACATCAAACCATTGCGCCCCACCACCGCCCCATGTCGGACCTGAAGGCGCCGACCTACAAATCGCATCACCCGCGTCGCTGTTGCTGCCGATGCTCATTTGAACAGGGCAAGCGAAACCTGATGACCACGCCTTAGATTGGGGATGCATTGCCCTGTG
>NZ_CALBEX010000392.1 GCF_937889215.1 uncultured Limnohabitans sp. | reverse complement strand
TTCGGTCGCACGCGGCTACGACGTGACGCGCTACACACTGCAATGCTTTGGCGGTGCGGGCGGGCAGCACGCTTGTTTGGTGGCCGATGCCTTGGGCATGTCGCAGGTGATGGTGCACCCGCTGGCGGGTGTGCTCTCGGCCTATGGCATGGGCTTGGCCGACCAGAACGTGATGCGTGAAGAATCGATTGAGCGGCGCTTGGATGCGGCCGCCATGCCCTTCATGGCCGAGCGCTTGCAGGCTTTGGGCGAGACATCGCGCCAAGCTTTGCTGGCGCAAATGGGCGTGGATGCCGGAGGTGCCGACCGCATCGAACTGCGCCAACGCGCGCATTTGCGCTACGAAGGCACCGATTCGGCGCTGGTCGTGCCTTGGGGCGATCAAGCCCAATTGGTGGCCGGTTTTGAAGCGGCTTACCGACAGCGCTTTGCCTTCCTCATGCAAGGCAAGGCCCTGGTGGTCGAGGCAGTGTCGGTCGAGGCGGTGCTGCCCGGCGATGCGCCCGAAGAAGCGGTGCTGGCCGTGCACCCGCTGCGCGATGTGCCGCGACGCGACACGGTTCAGGTTTACGCCGCCAATGCGCAAGGTGTGGCCGAGTGGCAGGATGCCGCTCTGGTGGTGCGCGAAGACATGCGCCCCGGCGACGTGATCGATGGCCCCGCCATCATTGCCGAGAAAAACGCCACCACGGTGGTGGAGGCGGGTTGGCAAGCGCGCCTCACTGCGCTGGACCATTTGTTGCTGGTGCGCGTGCAAGCGCGCACGGTGCAACACGCCGCAGGCACGCAGGCCGACCCGGTGCTGCTGGAGGTGTTCAACAACCTGTTCATGAACATTGCCGAGCAGATGGGGCTGCAGCTGCAAAACACCGCCTACTCGGTCAACATCAAGGAGCGGCTGGACTTTTCATGCGCGCTGTTCAGCGCCGAGGGCCATTTGATCGCCAATGCGCCGCACATGCCGGTGCATTTGGGCTCGATGGGCGAGAGCATCCAGACCGTCATTCAAGAGAACAAGGGCCGCATGCAACCGGGCGATGTGTTCGTGCTGAACGACCCGTACCACGGCGGCACGCATTTGCCCGACATCACAGTCATCACCCCGGTGTATTTGGAGGGCCACGCAGACCCTGTGTTTTATGTGGGTTCACGCGGGCACCACGCCGATGTGGGCGGCTTGACGCCGGGCTCCATGCCGCCGTTTTCCACGCGCATTGAAGAAGAGGGCGTGCAGATCGACAACGTCAAGCTGGTCGATGCGGGCCACTTGCGCGAGGCCGAGATGGTGGCGCTGCTGCAAAGCGGCGAATACCCCTCGCGCAACCCAGCGCAAAACATGGCCGACCTGAAGGCGCAAATTGCCGCCAACGAAAAAGGCGTGCAGGAGCTGCGCCGCATGGTCGATCAGTTTGGCCTGGACGTGGTGCAGGCTTACATGCGCCATGTGCAGGACAACGCCGAAGAATCGGTGCGCCGCGTCATCACGCGCCTGAAAGACGGCGCATTCACTTTGCCGCTGGACAATGGTGCGCAGATCCAGGTGGCAGTGCGCGTCAATGCCGCTGAGCGCACAGCCGAGATCGACTTCACCGGCACCAGCGCTCAGCTGCCCAACAACTTCAACGCCCCGCGTGCGGTGTGCATGGCGGCTGTGCTTTACGTGTTCCGCAGCTTGGTGGACGATGACATTCCTTTGAATGCCGGTTGTTTGAAGCCACTCAAGGTCATCATTCCCCAAGGCTCCATGCTCAACCCCAACCCCCCGGCCTCGGTGGTGGCAGGCAATGTGGAAACCTCAACATGCATCACCAACGCGCTGTTTGGCGCTTTGGGCGTGATGGCGGGCAGCCAGCCGACCATGAACAACTTCACCTTCGGCAATGCCCGGGTGCAGTATTACGAAACGATTTCGGGTGGCAGCGGCGCGGGTGGGCGCTTTGACGCCCAGGGCCAACTGGTCGGTGGTTTTGACGGCACCTCGGTGGTGCAAACCCACATGACCAATTCACGCCTCACGGACCCGGAGGTGCTGGAGTTCCGCTTTCCGGTGCGCTTGGAGAGTTACGCGATCCGCCAGGGCTCGGGTGGCGCGGGGCGCTGGCGCGGTGGCGATGGCGGGGTGCGCCGCGTGCGCTTTCTGGAGCCGATGACGGCCGGCATTTTGTCCAACGGTCGGGTCCATCCTGCCTTTGGCATGGCGGGTGGTCAAAGTGGCTTGCCGGGCATCAACCGCGTGGTGCGTGCCGATGGCAGCGTGCAAGAGTTGCCACACATTGGCCAGGTCGAAATGCAGGCGGGCGATGTGTTCGAGATCCACACGCCGGGCGGCGGCGGGTTTGGGCGGGCTTGATGCGTTCTGTCAAATCCCTACCCCCGCGATTGCTGTGGCTGCCTATGCGGCCTTCACAGACCTGCCCGCCATTCCTGCCAGAAGGCCTGAAATGGCGGCCAAGTGTGTGACTTTCAGGGCTTAGTTTTTGGCCGCAGTGGCCTTGGCGGGGAGGGCTTCGGCGGACTTCATGGCCGATTTGCCGCTGGGCATGGCTTTGTCAGCGGGCGCTGGTTTTCCGGTGTTTTTGTCTTGGGCCTTGGACATTTTCTTGTCGGCTTTCTTGCCGTCAAATGCGCTGCCTTGGACGCGAACACCTTGTTCTGACAGGCTGCTGGCCTTTTGCATGCCAATGCCTTTGACGCGGCTGGTCACGTCATTCCAGTCTTTGAACGGCGCTTTTTTGCGCTCATTCATCACCTCTTTGGTCAGGACCGGTCCGACCCCTTTGAGGGCATCCAACTCCGTTTCGGTGGCTTTGTTCAGATCGATCTGCTGAGCCCATGTCAGGCTTGCAAACCCCAATGCCAACACTAAACCTGCGATTTTCTTCAACATGGCGAAGCTCCTTGGGTTGACTGCAAAAATGTGCAGTACCGTCCATTGTGAGAAGCGAGCACCTGCTTGCGAAGGCTTATTTCGCCACATTTGAAACAAAATGTTTCAAATGTGGCGAAATTCATGCGGGTTGTTGTTCGTGTTTTCTGCCCGCGATCAGGGCCGTGAAGAAACCATTGAACCATTGCAGGTTGACGGGTTTGGCCATGAAGATGGTGCCCTCGGGCAAGCCGCCACGGGCTGCGATGTCGTCTTGGGACAAGGCCGAAATCACCAAACAGGTCATGCGCTGAAATTGCGACGAGTGTTTGAGGGTGCGCAGCAGTTCAAAGCCGTCGACACCGGGCATGTTCAAGTCGGCAATGAGCACGTCCGGCTGGATGCTGGCCATGTCAATGAGGGCTTCCAGACCCGAGGACATGGCGGTGCAATCGACAGGCATTTCGCAGCGGTTGCAAAAGTCTCGCACCATGTCCCGGGTGACCGGGTCGTCTTCGACCAGCAAAACCCGCAGACGGTACTCCCGACTTTCGCCGGGACTCATCAGCATGTTGTGCTTTTTTTGGTACTCGCGAATCGAAGGCATGGAGATGCGGCAGTGTCCGCCTTGCGTCTTCCAAGCCTGGAGTTCGTTTTTCTCCACCAAAGTCTGAATGGTGCCCACCGACAAGCCCAGCAATTTGGCTGCGTAGGTGGTGCCACAGTAGTCTTCGGGCGTGTCGGGTGTGGGGTGTGTTTGCATGACTTTATTTTAGTGATAAAAATGCCAAATGGCGCAAAAGGAATACTTTTTTACCTTTATCGATACAACTTGAAACAAATTAGGCGGAACGAAGGCTTCAAGTGGCGGCTTCATGAGGCCATGACAGGTCCCGCTCGCGACAAATGGGTTGCCACCGCAAGCAGAGGGCGCTTGTAATATGACCCCCAACTCCAGGAGACACCCCATGCCCGCTCATGCTGCCGTTTGGCCTGCACGGCTGCCTGCCAAAATCAATGCCCCTGCAACGTCTTTGTGGATGAATTTGGCCGTCAGCGCTTGGCGTTACCCCGACAAAGCCGCGCTGGTGTTCATGGGCAGGGTGTGGACTTACCGAGATCTGATGGCCAGCGCCGAGCGCTTGGCGGGCCAGCTGCGTGGGCTGGGGGTGCAACCGGGCGACCGGGTGGTGCTGGACATGCAAAACTGCCCCCAGCTGGTGATCACGCACTTTGCCATTTTGCGCATCGATGCGGTCGTCGTGCCGGTCAATCCGATGAACCGCGCCGAAGAGCTCAAGCACTACATCACCGACCCCGACACCAAGGTCGCCGTGACCACGGCCGATCTGGCACCCGATTTGGCGCAGGCCAGCGCTGCCTTGCCGCCTGCTGAGCGTCTGAAGCACTTGGTGGTGACGCAATTCACCGATGTGTTTGATGCCGATGCGGCAGGCCCCGAAAACATGCCCGAGGCCTGGCGGCCCTGGTTGCTGCCAGTGCGGGCTTTGCCCGAGCTGGCGGAGGGTCTGGTGCATGCTTGGGCGGACTTGATGGCAGCCCCGGCCGTGGCGCTGCCACCCCCCCAAGCCCAAACCGGTGACCTGGCCATCTTGCCCTACACCAGCGGCACCACCGGACTGCCCAAGGGCTGCATGCACACCCATGGCTCCATCATGCACAACGCCATGTCCAGCGGTCTGTGGGGCAATGGCACCCCAGAAAACGTGACGCTGTGCGTGGTGCCCATGTTCCACATCACCGGCATGGTGAGCGTGATGCACACCAGCATCTTGCTGGGGGCGAGCTTGGTGATCATGCCGCGTTGGGACCGCGATGTGGCGGGCCATCTGATTTCCAAATGGGGCGTTACCCACTGGACCAATATCCCGACCATGGTCATCGACCTGCTGGGCAGCCCACAAATGGACCGCTATGACCTGACCAGCTTGGTCTACATTGGCGGCGGCGGTGCGGCCATGCCAGAGGCGGTGGCCCAGCGCCTGCTGGACCAGTTTGGTCTGCGCTATGTGGAGGGTTATGGCCTGACCGAAACGGCGGCCCCCTCGCACACCAACCCACCCGATGCGCCCAAAAAGCAGTGCCTGGGCATTCCGTTCATGAGCGTGGAGTCGCGCATCATCGATCCAGAAACCTTGGTGGAGTTGCCACCGGGCGAGTCGGGTGAGATTGTGATCAGTGGCCCGCAGGTGTTCCAAGGTTATTGGAAGCGCCCCGAGGCCACGGCGGCCGCGTTCTTTGAGCGTGACGGGTTTCGGTTTTTCAGGTCGGGCGACATGGGCCGGGTCGATGAAGAGGGCTACTTCTTCATGACCGACCGATTGAAACGCATGATCAACGCCAGTGGCTTCAAGGTCTGGCCCGCCGAGGTGGAGGCTTTGATGTTCAGGCACCCGGCCATTCAGGAAGCTTGCATCATTTCCACGCGCGATGCTTACCGGGGTGAGTCGGTCAAAGCCGTGGTGGTTTTGCGCCAAAGCCACCAAGGCCAGGTCAGCGAGCAAGAAATCATCGACTGGTGCCGTGAGAACATGGCGGTTTACAAAATGCCCCGCGCCGTGAGCTTTGTGGATGCCTTGCCCAAAAGCGGCAGTGGCAAAGTCATGTGGCGTGCACTGCAAGAGGCTGAAATGGCCGCCACTTCTGAAGACAATAACGGATGAGCTTGAAACTTTCTGTCCTTGACCAATCAGCCGCTGCCGAGGGGCGCGGGCAAGACGCCACCATTCGCCAGACACTGGCGCTGGCCGAGCAAGCTGAGGCCTGGGGCTACCACCGCTTTTGGGTCAGCGAGCACCACAGCCACCCCAGCATCGTGGGCTCAGCCCCCGAGGTGTTGATGGCCGCGATAGCCGCCCGCACCCAGCGCATCCGCATTGGCAGCGCGGGGGTGATGCTGCCGCATTACGCCGCACTCAAGGTGGCCGAGCAGTTCCGGGTGCTCGATGCCCTGGCCCCGGGCCGCATTGATCTGGGCGTGGGCCGCGCACCGGGCAGCGATGGGCGCACGGCGCAATTGCTCAACCCGGACCGCAACGCCTCCGAGCGCTTTCCGCAGCAGGTCATGGAAATGCAAGCTTGGGTGAGTGGCCACAACTTGCCACCCGGTCACCCAGGGCACAACGTCTACGCCTACCCGCAGTCGGAGACCTCGCCAGAGGTTTGGATGTTGGGCAGCTCCGACTACGGCGCGCAGCTGGCGGCGCACTTGGGCTTGCCTTATGCGTTTGCCTATTTCATCACTGACGGGCAGGGCGCTGACCAGGCCCTGCAAATTTACCGTGAAACTTTCCGCCCCAGCGCAGGCTTGGCCAAACCATCAGCTGTTTTGTGCGTCTGGGCCTTGGCCGCCGACACCGACGAAGAGGCGCTGCGCCTGTTTGAAAGCCGTGCCCGCTGGAAGATGGACCGCAACCTGGGCCGCATCGGTGCGCTCATGTCACCTGAGGACGCGGCGCGCGATTACAGCCCAGCCGAGCAATTTGCGCTGGAGCGCTTGCGCGAGTCTGCCTTGATCGGCTCGGCCGCCACCGTGGGCCGCAAGCTGCGCCAATTGGCGGCCCGGCTGGAAGTGGACGAGCTGGTGGTCATCACCTGGACACATGACCCCGCCGCCCAAAGCCGATCTTACGAACTGCTCGCCCAAGAGTTTGCCCTTGCGGCACACTGCTGAACTTTGAATTTTTAAACGGAGACCCTGTCATGTTCACCACCGCCATCGCCGGCAGTTTGCCCAAGCCCTCTTGGTTGGCCGAGACCGAAAAACTCTGGCCCCAATGGACCACCCAAGGCCCCGAGCTGCAGCAAGCCAAGGCCGATGCCACGCTGCTGTGGATCAAGGCCCAAGAAGACGCGGGCCTTGACGTCGTCGGTGATGGCGAACAAGCCCGCCAGCACTTTGTGCACGGCTTTGTCGAGCAGGTCGAGGGCATCGACTTTGTGAACAAAGTCACCATGGGTATCCGCAACAACCGCTATGACGCGCAGGTACCGCAAGTCATTGCGCCGCTGCGCCTGAAGGGACGCGTGCACGCCTTTGAAGCCCAGTTGGCCCGTGCTCACACGAAGAAAAAGCTCAAATTCACCTTGCCTGGCCCGATGACCATTGTGGACACCGTGGCCGACCGCTTTTACGGCGACAAAATCAAGATGGCCATGGCCTTTGCCGAGTTGCTGAACCAAGAAGCGCTGGCGCTGCAAGCCGATGGCGTGGACATCATCCAGTTCGACGAGCCCGCGTTCAACGTCTACATGGACGATGCGGCCGACTGGGGTGTGAAAGCGCTTGAGGTGGCTGCGCGCGGCCTGACCTGCACCACGGCGGTCCACATTTGCTACGGCTACGGCATCGAAGCCAACAACAAATGGAAAGAGACCTTGGGCGACGAATGGCGCCAGTATGAAAAGGTGTTCCCGGCCTTGGCCAAAAGCAGCATCCAGCAAGTCAGCTTGGAGTGCATGCACTCGCATGTGCCCATGGAAATGATGAAGCTGCTCGAAGGCAAAGACGTGATGGTCGGCGTGATCGACGTGGCCAACCCCACCATCGAAACGCCCGAAGAAATCGCCGACACCATCGGCCGCGCCCTGCAGTTCGTGCCCAAGAACCGTTTGATCGCTTGCACCAACTGCGGCCTGGCGCCCATGAGCCGCGCCGTGGCCGAGGCCAAGCTCAAGGCCCTGGCCGAAGGGGCCAAACTGGCCAGCGCACGTTACGCCTGAAGGGAATCACACGGGCCTGCTGGGCAGGCCCGTGCTCAGGGCGTGGTGAGCCCGATGCACCAGGGCTTTGAGTGTGGGTTGCCCTGCCGATTCACCCAGCCGCGAGCCGCACGGCGTTATGCTTGCGCTCTTTGCTTGATCCACTGGACATTTTCATGCCGCAACAAACGCTGTCCCCACCGTTGACCGCTCCCGATCAGCTCAATGCCACTTTGGCGGCGCAGGGATTTGCGGTGCTGGGGGCGTCCAGCGTTTGCGCTTTGGCCGATGTCTCGAT
>NZ_CALBEX010000391.1 GCF_937889215.1 uncultured Limnohabitans sp. | reverse complement strand
AACACTATGACGGCACCATTTTTCACCGTGTGATTCCCGGCTTCATGGTGCAAGGCGGTGGCTTCGACGCCCAATACAAAGAGAAAAAAACCCGCGCGCCCGTGCCGCACGAAGGCCGCCAATCGCTGGCTGCTGGCCTGAAAAACGCCACCGGCACGCTGGCCATGGCCCGCACCAACGACCCGCAATCGGCGACATCGCAGTTTTTCATCAACGTGGTGGACAACGCCTTTTTGGACCCCACGCCCATCCCCGATGGCGACCCGGTGGCCAAATTTCAATACCAAGGCCGTGTTTACGAAAACGTGGCCCGCGCCCAACTGCTGAACGCACCGCAGCTGTTCGGCTACACCGTTTTTGGCAAAGTCACGTCCGGCATGGACGTGGTCCAAAAAATCCGCAACACGCCCACGGGCGCAGGCGGCCCCTTCCCGACCGATGTGCCCCGCACGCCGGTTGTTATCCAATCCATCACTTTGTTGAAGTAACACCATGAGCAACCCACAAGTCGAACTGCACATCACCGGTTACGGTGTCATCACCCTCGAACTGGACGCTGAAAAAGCCCCCAAGTCGACCGAAAATTTTCTGGCCTATGTGAACAAGGGCCATTACGACAACACGATTTTTCACCGCGTGATCCCAGGCTTCATGGTCCAAGGCGGTGGCTTTGAGCCCGGAATGAGCCAAAAGCCCACCGATGCCACCATCGAAAACGAAGCCAACAACGGCCTGAAAAACGACGAGTACACCGTGGCCATGGCCCGCACCTCGGCCCCCCACTCCGCTTCTTCGCAGTTCTTCATCAACGTCGCCAAAAACGACTTCTTGAACCACACCGCACCCTCCATGCAAGGCTGGGGCTATGCCGTGTTTGGCAAAGTGGTCAAGGGCACCGAAGTGGTCGACCAGATCAAGGGCGTGAAAACCGGCAACCGCGGTGGCCACGGTGACGTGCCCAAAGAGGACGTCGTGATCGAAAAAGCCGTTGCCCTGTGATCGGCTAAGCCATGTCCGCTGATGTGCTGCCCCCCGCGCCGATGTTTGGCGTGTTGGCAGCGCCAGTGGCATGGCAAACCGTGGACTTGATCTCGGACCTGCACTTGCAGGCCGGCGAAGCCGCCACATTTGAAGCGTGGCGAGATTACATGGCCAACACCAAGGCCGACGCCGTGTTGATCTTGGGAGACCTGTTTGAAGTCTGGGTCGGCGACGATGCCGTGGCATCGGATCAATTTTTGCAAAAATGCGCCGAAGTTTTGCGTCAAACCGCCCGGCGATTGCATGTTGCCTTCATGCCCGGCAACCGGGATTTTCTCGTCGGCACTGGCTTCTTATCCGATTGTGGTGTTCAGGCCCTGGCCGATCCCACCTTGCTCGAGTTGGGCACGCAACGGATTTTGCTCAGCCACGGTGATGCCCTGTGCCTGGCCGACACCGACTACCAAGTCTTTCGAGCACAAGTGCGCAGCGCCCAATGGCAGGCTGATTTTTTAACCAACCCCCTGAACGAACGACTGAGCTTGGCGCGCACCATGCGGGCACAGAGCGAATCACAGCAACGCAAGAACACGGTTTATGCCGACGCCGACGCTGCCCTCTCGCTGGTCTGGATGAACATTTCAGGGGCCGATCGCTTGGTGCACGGCCACACCCACCAACCTGCAGACCACCCGCTCGGGTCTGGACAAAGGCATGTGCTGAGCGATTGGTCACTCGACCATGCGCCGCACCGTGCGCAGGTTCTGCGACTGTCGCGGCCAGGCGCAGTACTGCGGATCGACAATCCGCAGCAAAATTTTGGGCAGATTTAGCCAAGATGGCACGCCATGTTCAAAGCCAAAAGGGCTTTGGCCATGGCATCCGGGACGCTTGCGCCTTGATCAAGAAAAGACACCCAACCAGCCAGACCACTCGGGTCTGGCGCGGTCGGTGATCAGCTGCGCAGCAGGTTCTTGAGCACGTTTTGCAGGCGGCGGGCTGTGGCTTCTTCGTGCGGGCTGGACAAAACTTGGGCCACATCTTGTGTCCATGTCTCGCTGGGGCCGGGCTGGTTGCGTTGGGTCAGCAATTGAAGTTGCAAAGCGCGGCGCTCGTTGAGCTTATCTGCTGGTGTGGGCACCTCGGCGGCCATCTCCAGTCGAAGCAAGGCGCTGGACGCAGCCGCCTGGGGCGCTGCGCTGACGGCTTGCAGCCAAGCCTGGCGGGTCGATGCGTTGATGGCTTTGCCCAGCTCTTGCGTTGTGGGCAGGTCCTCAGCTTGGCGCGCTTGCCAAGCGGTCATCAAACGGGTCAGGGTCTCACCGTGGGCTTGCGCAGCGAGTTTGCGCAGCGACATTTCGGCGCGCTCCATGGCTTCGCGCTGGGCGCGGAATGCCGCGTCGCCCAATCGAGGGCCGCGTTCCTCACGGAAATCACCACGCGCACCTCGGTCACCTCGGTCACCGAAACGGTTCGGAGCACGCTCGCCACCGGGCCGCGCACCGCGCTCGCCCGGGCGACCATCGCGTCGGCCGTCGCGGCCTGCCGGGGCTTCGCTGCGCTTTTGACCAGGCCGGTCATCGCCACGCACCGCCACCACAGGTTTGGCTGGCTTGGGCATCACCGCCGGGGCCACAGGTTCGGCGGGTGGCTCTGCTTGTGTTTCGGCGTGTGTGTTGCCTAGGTCCGGAGCATCGCTGGCAGCGACCGTTTCGCCCGTCTGAGCATCGGGCTGCGAATCCGTGGCGGCTTCGCTTGCCGGTTCGGCAGGTGCCGCTGCATCAATGGCCTGCTCGCACGTTGGGGCAGACGGCTGCGCAGCCACCGGCACCGATTCGGTACCCGCTTGAACAGGGGCGGCTTGGTCGATCTGAGTTGCCTTGGCCTGCAGCGCTTGGCCACGCAAGGCGGCGTCCAGCGCAGCCATCGCAGCACGGATTTTGATGCCATCGCCGCTGGCATTGGCGGCCTCGAGTGCTTTGGAAGCGTCAATCACGGCACGGTCGTGGTCGCTCAGCGGCCCTGCCGCTTGTGGGCGGTCGGTGCCTTTGCGCTGAAAGGCTTCGTCCAGCGGGGCGCGGAAGACTTCCCACAATTTTTGTTCGGTCTTACGGTCCAGCGGCACCGATTGGGCTTCAACTTGCCAGCGTTGCTGTAGCGCCTTGACCGCGTCCACGCGCAAGCTTGGGGCAG
>NZ_CALBEX010000390.1 GCF_937889215.1 uncultured Limnohabitans sp. | reverse complement strand
GGCGGAGAGGTGATGCTGGTCAGCTTGGGTTGTGAAAAATTGCAACCTGATCGCTTGCTGCCGCCTGGCAGTTTTCCGATCGCCGATGCGCGTGACCCTGCTGCTGGGCTTGACACGGTTTGCCTGCAAGATGCCCAGCATGTGGGCTTCATGTCCATGCTGGACAGCATTGTCCAGAGCGCCCGGCCACACTTGGAGCGACTGAACGCCCGCAGGCGTGAGACGGTGCCCGCCAGCGAACTGGTTGTGGGTGTGCAATGCGGTGGCAGCGATGCGTTTTCTGGGGTCACGGCCAACCCGGCCGTGGGCTTTGCGGCGGATTTGCTGGTGCGTGTGGGGGCCACGGTGATGTTCAGTGAAAACACCGAGGTGCGGGATGCGGTGGAGCAACTCACGCAACGCGCTGCCACCCCTGACGTGGCCCAAGCCATCGTGCGGGAGCTGGATTGGTATGACCGCTATTTGGCGCGTGGGCAAGCTGATCGCAGCGCCAACACCACACCCGGAAACAAGGCGGGAGGGCTGTCCAACATTGCAGAAAAAGCCATGGGCTCGATCATCAAAAGCGGCACCAGTGCCATTTCCCATGTGCTGGCACCAGGAGAAAAACTCCGCCGCGACCAAAAAGGCTTGGTCTTCGCTGCCACGCCGGCCAGTGACTTCATTTGCGGCACTCTGCAATTGGCGGCAGGCATGAACGTGCATGTCTTCACCACTGGGCGCGGTACACCCTATGGCCTGGCCGAATGCCCCGTCATCAAGGTCGCCACCCGCACCGATTTGGCCCGGCGTTGGCATGACCTGATGGACCTCAATGCCGGTCGCATTGCCGATGAAGGTGTGAGCATTGAAGACATGGGCTGGGAGTTTTTTCGCACCCTGCTCGATGTGGCCAGCGGCCGCAAGACTTGGGCAGAACACTGGAAGCTGCACAACGCCTTGGTCTTGTTCAATCCTGCACCGATCACTTGACGACGTACTTTAACCACCAACTTTCACAAATGGGGACACCATGAAATTCAAGCGACACCTTCTCAAAACACTGACCTTGGCCGTGATGGGCTTGGCCTTGTCTCCTGTGTTTGCGCAAAGCGATTATCCGAATCGCCCGATCAAACTGGTGGTGCCTTTTCCTCCGGGTGGCACCAGCGATGTGATGGGCCGACTCATGGCCGATGAGTTGGGCAAAATTTTGAAGCAAGCGGTTGTGGTGGACAACATTGGTGGCGCAGGGGGCATTGTGGGCATGGACCGCGCTTTGAAAATGGCACCCGACGGCTACACGATCATCCAAAGCGGTGTGGGACAAAATGCCGTGGCCCATGGCCTTGACCCCAAGCTCAAATACAACTCAATGAACGACCTGATACACCTGACACAGGTGCATTCGGGCCCCAACGTGCTGGTGGTCAATCCGACCATGCCTTTCAAGACGGTGCAAGACATCGTGAACTACGCCAAGCAAAACCCGGGCAAGCTCGACTATGGGTTTACCCATGCGGCTTCAGGTCACATGGCCATGGAGTTGTTCAAGCAAACCACGGGTATTTTCATGACGGGCATCCCTTACCGCGGCGGCGGCCCATTGCTCAACGATCTGTTGGCAGGGACTGTGCCCATGATTTTCATCAACCAAGATTCGGCCTTGCCACACATCAAGGCGGGCAAGCTCCGGGCCATTGCAGTCAGCAGTGCGCAGCGCAATCCGCTTTATCCTGATGTGCCCACTGTGGCCGAGTCAGGCTATCCTGGGTTTCAGGCCTTGTCTTGGTCTGGTCTTTCGGTAGCCAAGGGCACGCCTCCCGAGATCGTGGCCAAGTTGGAGGCTGCCATGGTGCAGGCGCTGCAGTCAGACAAGGTGCGTCAGCGCTTGACGTCGGTGGGTTTTGTGATCCCTTCACCGGGCAGCAAGGCCTATACCGGTTTCATCAAATCTGAAATCGACACCTGGACCCGCGTGATTCAGACGGCGGGGATCAAGGCCCAGTAAGGTGTTTTGGGCTTGTGCGGTCAGCTGCTGCAGCTGACGCTGCCACAGCCCGACATGGTCACGTTTTGGATGGCCGAGGGGTCGGCCAGGGTTTCGGTCACGCTGTCAAAACCCACCGATTTCAGGTGCGCGGCCAGGCCCGCGTCCATGCTGTTGGCATGCCCCGGAAACCACTCGGCCAGCGCTTCGGCCATTCGGCTGATGATGGTGGTGTCGCTGTCCAAGTAATGGGCTTCGACCACGCGCATGGTCTCCAAAATGGTGGCGTGGTGCTCGGCGTGGCAGTTGTCGGCCGAAAACCCGGTGGCCAGCATCCAGCGCTCTTCTTGCGCAAAGTGTTCCACCGTGTGGGCCAAAAACGCTTTGTAGACCGGCAGCTGCTGGTCTTCTGGCGTGGCCAGAATCTGGTTGACCATGTCCACAAACTCTTGGTGTGTCTCGTCCATGCGGGCATCGCCCGTGTCCAGTGAGGCGGTCCAGGGCATTGGGGCGGCGGCGGAGACGGCAGGGGCGGATGTGGCGGTGGTGGTCATGTGGATGGAGGGGCAAGACGAGAGGTAAACCGGAAGACCATTATCGTGCCAAGCCATCAGCCCCAAGTGCCTGGGGGCAAAGCCGGGTTGACAAAAACACCACCAACCCGACGCACCACGGGGCATGCAAAAGCCGCTAACCTCGGGACCATTGTTTTTTCTGGCTACACATCACCATGGATTCCGTCACACAAGTACTTTTGGGGGCCTCGATCGGGGTGGCCGTGATGGGGCGGCGCACCGCGCTGTGGAAATCGGCTTTGTGGGGGGGTGTTGCGGGCTTGTTGCCCGACTTGGATGTGTTGCTCGACCACGGGGATCCGATTTTGAACATGATCCGGCACCGAGCTGAGACGCACGCTTTGTTGTTGCTGACGCTCTTTGCTTTCCCCATGGCCTGGGTGGTGAGCCGCATCCACCGCCAGCCTCAGCTGTATGGTCGTTGGTGGTGGGCGCTCATGCTGGCGCTGGTCACGCACCCCTTGCTTGATCTGATGACGATCTACGGCACCCAGGTGTTTCAGCCATTCACCGATGAGGCGTATGGCTTGGGCAGCATGTTCATCATTGACCCGCTGTACTCCTTGCCCTTGTTGGTGGGCGTGGTGGCGGCGCTGCGCGTTCAGTCCGTGCCGCGGGCCTTGGCCATCAATGGTTGGGCTTTGGCTTTCAGCACCGCTTACCTGGCTTGGAGTGCCTTGGGTCAGGCGTGGGTCACGCAACATGCACGCCAGTCGCTGCAGACGCAAGGCCTGCCCAGCCAGCAACTGCTGGTCACGCCCGCGCCCTTGAACACGGTGCTGTGGCGGGTGGTTGCCCTGGATGGTGATCGTTTCCACGAGGGTTTTTATTCGTTTTTTGATGGCGGCAGGGCCATTCGTTTTGACGCCCATGAGCGAGGAGGTGCCTTGGCGGCGCAGCACGCCGAGCACTCGCAGCTCCAACGTTTGGCGCGCTTCACCGATGGTTTTTTCAAAATAGAGCGCGACAAAGACCATCTGTTGGTGACCGATTTGCGCATGGGCCAAGAGCCTGACTATGTGTTTGCGTTTGACATTGGGATGCCGCTGCAAGCTGGACAAGACCATCCAATTGCCGCGCAAAAAAGCCGCCGAATGGACGTGGGCCAAGGCTTGACTTGGTTGGGGCAGCGCATCTTGGGGCGCGATGTGCCGCCGCCGGGGCGGGCTGGCAGCTGATGCCCCGGTTGCTTCAAATTGCCTTGACGCGAACCCCGCCAATAACCCCCGTGACCAGCAGCGCGATGCCCACCAAGGTGAGCGGTTCAGGCCATTGGCCGCGCAGCACAAATGCATAGCTCAGGGCCGCCAGGGTTTCGAAGACAATGAGCTGCCCGACCAGCGCGGTGGGCAGGCGCTGGCTGGCCGCGTTCCAGCACAAGGTGCCCAGCCATGAGGCGAGCAGGCCGATGGCCAGCATGAGGCTGACAAATTCAAATGGGCGTGGTCCCCAGGGCATGGGCAGGGCAGGCTCGCTGGCGCTGGCCCACAGCCAAAATGCGCCATAGCCGAACAAGGCCAAGGGCAAAGTGGCCAGGCCTTGCGCCGTGGCCCATACGCGTGAGCTGCGCCCCGGGTTACCGCGTATCCAGTCGGCGTTTTTCAGGGGGTACCAGGTCCAGCAGATCACCGCCCCCACGGCCAGCAACGCCCCAGCCATGTAGCGCGAGGTATCGGCTTCAGGGTTTTGCAGCAAGGCTGTCCACTCCACATGGTTGACGCAAGCGATGCCCGCCAAGATCAGGGCCAGTGGCGGCGCGAGTTGTCGCCACGGAAAGTGGCCATCGCGTTGGTGGTTCAGCAAGTTGGCGGCGATGGCGATGACCACTGGCAAGGTGCCGATGATCATGGTGGGCAGCGCACCGCCAGAGCGCAAGATGGCGCTGGACAAAAACAGGTAATACAGCACGTTGCCAATGGCGGCCAGCTTGAGGGCCGCCCACCAGTCGCCGCGTGTGAGCTGGCGGATGTCGGCGCGGTCGATGTAGGCCAGTGGCAAAGCCATCAGGCCAAAGGCCAGGTAACGTCCAAATGTTTGCATGGCGGCAGGGTAGTCGGGCAGCAGCAGAGGGCCAACAAACACCAAACCCCACAGCATGCCTGCAGCCAGGGCAAATAAAACGCCACTCAACATGCGTGGCTTGGCGGCACTGGCCTGCAAAGGGCCAAGTGGTCGCCTGGGTGCAGGGTGAGACCCCTGTGGATTGTGTTCATGGCGAGATTATCGGTGCCGTTTGGGGTGAGTTCAGCGGGCCAGCCAGACCTTTTGGTAGCGCCCTTGCGGGTCGTGGTCTTGTGTTTGTTTGGTCGGGTTGAAGCGCCTGCCCACACGCGGGTCGGTGCCTCGGCCGCTCACGTACAGCCAGTTGCCTTGGTTGCTGCACACATCAAAGTCCACCAGCTGCGACTCGAACCAAGCCGCGCCCGCACGCCAGTCGCAAGACAGGTCGTGCACCAGAAAGCTGGCCACGATCTGGCGCATGCGGTTGGAGGTGAAGCCCGTGGCGGCCAACTCGCGCATGCCCGCGTCCACGATGGGCTCGCCCGTTTGGCCGTTGCACCAGCGTGCAAAGTCTTTCGGAAAGTGCGAGGGCTTGGGCAGGTTCGACAAGCCCCGTGCCGCATAAAGTTGTGGGCCGTGTTGCAGGTGCAGCATGCGGAAGTTGTCGCGCCAAAGCAGTTCAAACCAGAGCCAATAGGTGCCGTCGTTGTTGCCGTGTGTTTGTTCGTAGGCGTGGAGGTCGGCCCAAATGCGGCGGGCCGACACCGCGCCCGTGGCCAACCAGGGTGACCAGTGGCTGCTGGTGTGCTGGCCTTGCAGGGCGTTGCGGGTCTGTTTGTAGCGGTCGGGCCAAGGCGGTGTGAGGTAGCTTTGCAGGTGGGCTAGGGCGCTGGTTTCGCCGCCTCGGTAAGCGGTTTGGGTGTACGGAAAGTTGGAGCGGGCGTGCGCGTCCTCTTGCGCGTTGTCCTCGGTGTGGGCTTGCAGCTGCGTGAAGGCGTCTTCAGTCCAGCCGGGCAAGCTGGCCCATGCGCTAGAGGGCTCACTCGGCGGCGAAGGGAGTTGGGTCGGCGCGGGCAGCGGTGCCAGAGGCTGGAGCCGCGCCGATTCGATGCGCTGGCGAAACTCGGTGAACACCTGGGGCATGTTTTCGGCTTCAAACGGGAGCGCGTTGGGCTCGATCAGGCTCGATTGCCACAGGCTTTTGACAGTGAGGCCTGCGTTGATGAGGGCTTGCACTTGGGCTTCTTCTTCGGGCGCGGCGATGTCTTCGCAAAACACGGTGTCGGCTTGGACCAGTCGTGCGCAGGCGGGCAGCACTTGGGCCACGGGGCCGTGAAGCAATATCAAGCGCTGGCCCAAAGCAACCAAGGCGTTTTGCAGGTCTTGCAGCGTGTCGGCTACAAAGCGCCTGCGGTGCGCGCTCATGCGGCGAAATCCCCAGGCGGTGGGCGCGTCTTGCACGGGTTCGTGCACATAGACCAACAGCAAGGCTTGCTGATGCGCCTGAGCGTGCTCAATCGCTTGTTTCAAGGCGCGTTGGTCGTGCAAGCGTAGGTCGTTTCGAAACCAAAAAAGGGTGGTGCTCATGCGTTTAAAAATCAAAGCCCAGCTGCTTGCTGGGTGGTGTGTTGGCTGAAGAGGACTTGGACGACTTTCGCCGGCTGGTTTTTGGGGTGTCGCTGTCGCGGGTGAACACATCACGTTGCTGGCCTGAGCCATGTTTGCGCGAGGCGTGTTTTTCAACGATGGCTTTTTTACCTGCTTTCACACCGGGGTCGGCACGACGTGCGTGCAGCGCGGCTTTGGATGTGCGCGTCGCTTCGGCCAAATCCACCACGGGCAGGGGAATGTCATCTTCTGGCCCGCTGCCCACCGTCAGGCCGCAGTGGCGTTGCACTTCAGGGGGCATGAGCCAAGGCTCGAACAACCAAGTGTCGGGCACGCGCCGCATGTGCGGCAGCCAGCGGCGCACAAAAATGCCTTTGGGGTCGTGGTCTTGCGCTTGTTTGATGGGGTTGTAAACCCGTGTGGTGTTGATGCCGGTGGTGCCCGACTGCATTTGCAGTTGGCTCCAGTGGATGCCGGGTTCGTAGTCCAGAAACTGCGTGGCCAGCCAATGGCCCACGGGCCGCCAGTCCAGCCACAAGGGGTAGGCCGCCACCGAAACCAGCATGGCGCGCATGCGGAAGTTGAGCCAGCCGGTTTCATAAAGCATGACCACACACGCGTCCACCATGGGCCAGCCGGTGCGGGCCGAAGTGAGGGCCGCAAAGTGCGCGTCGTTCCAGCCGTTTTCGCGCAGGCCGTCGTAGCCTCGGTGCATGTTGCGCCACTCGATTTCGGGCTCGCTTTCGAGCTTTTGGATGAAGTGGCAATGCCAATACAAACGGCTGATGAAACCGATGAGACCGGCTTTGTGCCTGCTCGCTTGCGGGGGTAAAGCATCAAGCGCAGCGCGGGTGGCCTGCACCACCTCGCGCATGCTGATGCAGCCATAGGCCAAGTAGGCTGAGATGCGTGAACACGCCGTGGGCGAAGTCAGCGGCGATGAAATGCCGCCCCGGTAAGACAAAGCCCGTGCGTCCAGAAAGCTGTGCAAAGTCTCCAGACCCAAGCGGCGGCCACCGCGCTGGCGCTGGGCGGGGTTGTGCTGCAGGCCGGGTGGCGGTGTCATCACCTCGGGGCCTGAATGGTCAGGCGCATGAAAAAAGTGCAACTCAGGCAAGACAGCTTGCGGCGCGGCCATGTGTGCTTCCCAGCGGGCTTGCCAGGTGTTGCGGCTTTTCAGACGCCGCACCACGCCAAATTGCGCTAACTCGGTCCAGCCCACGCCCGCACTGCGGCACCACGCGCCCACTTGCAGGTCGCGCTCGTAGGTGAAGGCGTTGCCGGTTTCTTCGTGCGCCACCAATTCGGCAAAAGGCGCTTGCGCATGCAGTGCAGCCAGCACCTGCACCGCAGGCCCCACGCGCACCTGCAAGCTGCCGCCCAGCGCTTGCAGGTCTTGGTGCAGCTCGGTCAAAGATTCGCGCACGAATTCAAAGTGCTGCAAAGCCGCATCGTGTTGCGCCCACAGACCTGGCTCGACGATGTACAGGCACAGCACTGGGCCTTGTGTGGCAGCGTGCGCCAGCGCCGCATGGTCGTGCAGGCGCAAGTCGCGTTTGAACCAGACGACGCGGTAAGTCATGGCCCCCACCCTGGGCCCGATGCCAGCGTGTCCATCCCGCCGGGCCCCGCGCCATAACGCGCCGGGTCGACCTTGATGCAATCGATCAAGGCCTGTGGCAGCGCGGGCGCTTGCTCGCGCAGGTAACGCCGCACCAGGTCGCCGCTGTGCCAAGGCGCGGTCGAGCCGCTCCACACGGCCCGGTCTTGCACACGCCACTGTGCGCCTTGCAGGCGCAGCACCACCAGGCTGGGGTTGAGGGTGTCAAAAGCCACTTCGGCCACGCTCCAGCCGTCTTGCTGCAACAGTTGCAACAAGCGTGCGCTGCGCGAATCGGGCAAGCTGTGCTGCTGGATAGCGTCCAGGATGGCCTGGGACGCGGGGCTGTTGGTGGACAAGGAGAACAGCGGTGTCAGAGCGCTGCAATCGCTGTGCCAAGCCCGTGTCTGCTCGGCCGCCCAGCCCCGCAGGTCGAAGCGCTGGCCGTTCACCTCCAACAGCTGGCCGCCGTCTTGGCTCACCCAGTCCACATGGCTGTCGATCACCAGCAGGGCGGTGATCAGCGCCACGGTGGCCGCCACATGGCGCTTCATGGGGTGTTCACTCGCGATGTTTGTAGTGCTATTTCAGGCATCTTTTGTTAATTTAAGGGTATTTTAAAAATTATGAGTTGTTTTGTGACCGCTCGGTCATAGAATATCCCATCGTTACCGGAGAACGCCATGATCCAGAAGAAAACCGTCAAAGCCCTTGACATCGCTGTGTTCATCACGTCGCGTGCGGTGGTCAAACCTGTGACCACCGAAGAGAGATCGCCAACGGGCTGGGCTTGTCGTCTTCGTACACCGAATCTATTTTGAAAGAGCTGCGTGAAGCCGGGCTGATCCGAGCCCACCGCGGCCCAGGCGGGGGCTACCAAATTCGCGGCAATCCCGAAGACATCAGTTTGTGGGATGTGGTGCAGCATTTTGAAGAGGTGCACAGCTTTGATGAGCTTTACCCGGATGCCAGCCACCCCATGAAAACGCTGGAAAGCGATATCCAGTTCAACATGCAAACTTTGCTGCAGGCGCAAACATTGTCCGATGTGGCCGTGCCTTTTATGCCGGCCGATGCTCGCGTGACTTCCATGCTGGGGCAGTTTCGCCTCAAGCCGTTGCCTGCACCGGTCATGCCGCGTGCCCCCAATTCGGTGTTTCAGCTCAGCATGATGATGTGAGGCTGGCACCGCTCAGTGCGGTGTCCAAGCGAACTCGCGCAGTTGCGCCAAGCTCACGTACTCCAGGGCTTTCTGGTGTGTGCTTTCCAGCACCACCTGCGGGGCCACCCTCGCCTGCCAAGCCTCCCGCCAGCGCAAGGCGCACAAGCACCAGCGGTCACCGGCCTTGAGGCCCGCAAAGCGGTGCTCAGGTCGAGGCGTGACCAAGTCGTTGCCACGCGAGACTGAAAAATCCAGAAAAGCCTGCGTGACTTTGGCGCAAATCACATGTGTGCCTGTGTCTTCTTCGTTGGTGTTGCAACAGCCGTCCCTGAAATAACCCGTGAGCGGGTCATAAGAGCAGGAGATCAATTCACCGCCGAGAACGTTCAAACCGGAGCGAGTCATGGGGGTCCAGATGCAAGTGGTGAAGGAGGGCCTATTGTCTGGCGGTCTTCACGCCTTGTCTGTTGACACGGGCAAAGGGGCCGGCGTTTGCAAGGTTTTGGGTATAGACCCTTGGATAGAGCTGCACTGACCGACTGGTCAATGGCCAATATGGCCTGAGTGGCTTAGCATGGTCTCTTGAGCAAGGCATGGACCCAAGCCAAGACCGCCCGGCATGAATTCGACCCAATCGAGGTCCGAGCACAAGCCTTGGTCAATGGGCCGGGGCTGCTCAGGCC
>NZ_CALBEX010000389.1 GCF_937889215.1 uncultured Limnohabitans sp. | reverse complement strand
ACCATGTCGATTTTGGCTTGAGGCACATTGGCCGCATTGCCAATGGCTTGCAACCAAGCTTCTGTGCCGTCATGGCCCACCGGAGCTGAACCCACAATCGGGCGCCCAGCCGCTTCAAACTCGCGGACGCTGGCGGTGTAGAAAGGGTGGATGGCTGCAACCGCTGCGCAATCGAGTGCCGCATACAGTTCGCGCCATTCGCGTGTGGGCACCACGGGGCCGGCAGCAAGGCCCATGGGTTCCAGCATGCGCCCAATGATCATGGGGTCTGCAGGGAACATTTCACCAATCATGGTGATGGTGGGTTTGTCCGATCGGCCTGTACGAGGCGCTTGAACGGGACCTGCCAAAATTTCTTCGCGCGCATATTTCAGCATGGCGCCAGCCAAAACATCTTTGGCTTCTGCGTGCGTGGGCACGCCAAAACCTGGCACATCGACACCAATGATGCGAACACCGTTGATCTCTTTGGGCAACAACTGCAAGGGCACGCCACTGGCTGTGGGCACACACAAATTGATGATCACAATGGCATCGTATTTCTCGGGATCGGCCTGGTCATAGACAGACTCGCGAATGTCTTCAAACAACTTGCCCGTCACCAAGGACTCAGAGTTGAATGGCACGTAGCCGACGCTGCGTCGAGCACCGTAGAAATGCGAGGTGAAGGTCAATCCATACACACAGCAAGCCGAACCCGACAAAATGGTGGCGGTGCGTCGCATGCGAAGGCCCACGCGCAAGGAGCCAAACGCAGGACACATGCTTTGCGGCTGATCGTGTGGACCCGCTTTCGGATCCACTGGATAGTCCTTGGCGTATTGCGCCAGCACCTCAGACTTGCCTGAAGCTTTGGCTGCGGCCAACATTTTTTCACCACCAGAATGGCAGCCCATGCCATCACCCTCGATGGTGGTGCTCATGCCTGCGGGTGCTTGCGAGGCGGGGACGATAGGGATGGTTTTGCTCATGGCGTCAGACTTCGTCGTACACAACTTCGAGTGTGGGCTTGCTGGTGTCGGTCTTGCCGCACATGTCAAATTGGGTGGCTGGCTCGAGAATCACATCGCGACCCACGGCCGAAGCAGCAAACAAGCCCAACAGCTGGTCTTGTGTCATGGGGTTCGGACGAATCGGCACCGAGGTGGCCACGTTGGCGGCCAGTTCTGCAAACATCGGACCCCACAC
>NZ_CALBEX010000388.1 GCF_937889215.1 uncultured Limnohabitans sp. | reverse complement strand
ACATCGTGGACGGCCTGACCACGCAAATTGCCCCCCACGTCTGGAACAAGCTCAGCGATGCCGAGAAAAAAATGTTCACTGAAGTGACACAAGAAGCCGCTGTTCGCGCCTCGGCCAAGATCAAGGCACGCGAATTAGAGTTGGTGAACGAGTTCAAGAAAAAAGGCCTGCAAGTGGTCGAAGTGGACCGCAAGTCTTTCCAAGACGCTGTGCTGAAAAACAAGCCATTGACCGGCATGGGCTTCACGCAGTCTGACTTCGACAAGATTCAGGCCGCCAAGTAAGCCAAGCCCCTTCGCCCCCGTCGGCTGGCGCCACGGGGGTGCAGTTTTCGGGCCGCCCTGAGGGGGGTGCGCCCGAAAGACCGCCACCGTTTGTTGAGGTGCCATGCGCACCCCCAAGGAGCTGACTTTGTCCACGCCGACCCCGAATCCAAGCCCGTCCGAGCCCAAAATCACCCACGCCTTTCACACCGAAGACGAGGACATCGACCTGCGCCCGGTGACGCTGGAAGGCTGGATGTCGCTGGCATTTTTCCTGCTGCTGGGTTTGACGGTTTTTTACCAATTTTTTACCCGCTATGCGCTCAACGATTCGGCCGCATGGACCGAAGAAATTGCCCGCTACCTGCTCATTGCCTGCGTGTTCTTGGCGCTGGGCATTGGGGTCATGAAGCACAGCCATGTACGGGTGGACTTTTTCTACCGCTTTTTACCGCGCAAGATGGGTCGAGGCCTTGCCTTGACAGTCGATGTGCTGTGCACCGCTTACTACGCCCTGTGCACCGTGCTCACGGGTTTGATGATGCAAAAACTGGGCAACTACCAAATGACCATTGTTGACCTGCCCATGAACCTGATTTATGGCGTTTGCCTGGCGGGCTTTGCGCTGGCGGCGGTCCGCTCTGTGCAGGTGACTCTGGCGCACTGGCGCAGTGACTACGCCGGTGTTGACGAGCTTTAAACCCAAGCCATTCATGCCCTTGTTCACTCACCCACTTTCGCAGGCCTGACATGCTCCAATCCCTGTTTCTATTTCTGACCATCGCGGGCGTACCCATCGCCATTGCGATGTCGGGTGCCGCCATCATCTACATCGCGGTCAGTGGCAACTTGCCATCTTTCGTGGTGATCCACCGCATGATCAGCGGCATCGACAGCTTTCCTTTGCTGGCGGTGCCGTTTTTCATTTTGGCAGGCAACTTGATGAACAACGCTGGCATCACCAACCGCATCTTTGAAATCGCCATGGCCCTGGTGGGCTGGCTCAAGGGCGGTTTGGGCCATGTGAACGTGATGGCTTCGATCATTTTTTCGGGCATGAGCGGCACCGCCATCGCCGACGCGGCTGGCCTGGGCACAGTCGAGATCAAAGCGATGAAAGATGCCGGTTATTCGACCGAATTTTCTGTCGGGGTGACTGCTGCCTCGGCCACATTGGGTCCCATCATTCCCCCGAGCTTGCCGATTGTGATCTACGCCATGCTGGCCAATGTGTCAGTGGGTGCGATGTTTTTGGGCGGTATCTTGCCAGGCCTGATGATCGCTGCGTTCATCATGCTCACCGTGAGTTACTTTGCCTGGAAAAACGGCTGGGGCGGTGACGAGCCGTTCAAACTCAGCCGCTTTGGCAAGGGCCTGTTGGAAGTCGGCATTGTGATTGGCTGGCCTGCAATGCTGTGGGTGCTGATCACGCAACTGGACTTTCCGCCCCGCACCACGGTATTTGCTGGCCTCATCCTGTTGTTCGTGGCCGACTGGAAATTCCGCTTTGTGGCGGTGCTGCCCATGATGACACCTGTGCTGCTGATTGGCGGCATGACGGTGGGCCTGTTCACCCCCACCGAGGGCGCGATCGCCGCTTGCATCTGGGCCTTGGTGCTGGGTCTTTTTTGGTACAAAACCCTGTCTTTCAAGCGCACCATCAAGGTCTTGCTAGACACCGTGGAGACCACCAGCGTGGTGATGTTCATCGTGGCGGCGTCGAGCATCTTCAGCTGGATGCTGACGGCTGAAGGCATCACCGCCGACATCGCCAGTTGGATTTTGGGCGTGACCAACGAACCCTGGATTTTCTTGCTCTTGGCCAATGCCTTGATGCTGTTCATCGGTCTGTTTCTGGAGCCGGTCGCAGCCATCACCATCTTGGTGCCGATCTTGCTGCCCGTGGTCACGCAACTGGGCATCGACCCGATCCACTTTGGCTTGGTGATGGTGCTGAACCTGATGATTGGCCTGATCACCCCGCCAGTGGGGCTGGTGCTTTTCATCATGGCGCGCATTGCCGAAATCAGCATCGAGCGCACCATGGTGGCGCTGCTGCCGTGGTTCATTCCTTTGCTGGGCAGCTTGGTGGTCATCACCTATGTGCCGCAGATTGTTTTGTGGCTGCCCAGCCAGTTTTATTGAGGTCTCTCCATGAGCAGTTTCATTCGCCTGCACCCGTCTGACGACGTGGTCATCGCCCGCGCCCAACTCATGAGCGGCAGCACCGTGGACGGCATCGCCGTGCGCGGCCTGATTCCGCCGGGCCACAAAATCGCCACACGCGCCATCGCCGTGGGTGAGCCGGTGCGCCGCTACAACCAGATCATTGGTTTTGCACACCAGCCTATTGCGCCGGGCGAGCATGTGCACACGCACAACCTGAACATGGGTGCCGAAAAAGGCAACTTTGAGCGCGACTACGCCATCGGCCAAGACGTGAAACCCGAATCTGCCCGCAAGCAGGCCAGCTTCATGGGCTACAAGCGCGCAGACGGCCGAGTGGCCACGCGCAACTACATCGGCGTGCTGTCCAGCGTGAACTGCTCAGCCACTGCGGCACGCGCCATTGCCGACCATTTCTCCAAACGCAACAACCCGCAAGCACTGGCCAACTTTCCGAATGTGGACGGCGTGGTGGCGCTCACCCACGGCACCGGCTGCGGCATGGACACCGAAGGCATGGGCATGCAGTTGCTTGAGCGCACGCTGGCCGGTTATGCCACACACACCAACTTCTGGGGTGTGGTGGTGGTGGGCCTAGGCTGCGAGGCCAACCAACTCAGCACCTGGCTGGCGCACAGCAGCTTGCGCGTGGGTGACACGCTCAAGGTCTTCAACATCCAGGACTCGGGCGGCACGCGACTCACGGTCGAAAAAGGGATTGCCTTGATCGAAGAAATGCTGCCCCGCGCCAACGCCACCACGCGCGAACCCTGCAGTGCCGAACACATCACCATCGGTCTGCAGTGCGGGGGCTCGGACGGTTACTCGGGCATCAGCGCAAACCC
>NZ_CALBEX010000387.1 GCF_937889215.1 uncultured Limnohabitans sp. | reverse complement strand
CAGCCGCCGACACCTCCAGCACCTGCGCACCCAGAGACCGCAAAAACTCACGCACCGCAAGCGGCACCGTGTCGTCCACATAAAAGCGGCAAGTCCATTGGGGCAACAATTGCTGCACCACCATGACGTTCAACTTGGCGGTTTCACAGTAACGCGGGTGGTCGCCAAACAGGCTGAAGGCCATCACTTGGCGGCGCGCATCGGTGTTGGGTACAGGCAGGCTGGTGGGCAATGGCTGGGCCGCGTGCGACTTGGTTTTCTGGTCCTTGAGGGTCAGGCTGTACAGACCATGCTGACGCACCTCGTTCATGCGGCCCAGATGCCCGCAGGTCTCGGTCAGGCCGTCCCACAGGTTCTCGTCTTGCGGTCCCAACTCGCAGGCTTGCAGGTAAATCTCGCGCGCCTTTTCTCGGTCCCCCAGGCGCAAATGGCAAAGCGCCGCATCGCCCAAAATTTGAGGATGCCGAGGCACGATGCGGCGAGCCTGCTCGTTCACCGCCAGTGCGGCGGCAAAATCCCCTTGCGCAGACAACTGCAAAAAGCGCTGGCCCAACTCGGTCAAACGCTGGTTCAACGCCTGCCCCTGAGCGATGGTTTGAGGCGGCGCTTTGCGGTGATTGGTTTTTTTCATACCCAAAGTACCTCACAAATAAATCTGACGAACCCACAAGCTTACACAACAGAGCGCATGCTCGAAGCGCCTTGGCGCACCCAGGCCGCACCCATCACACCACTGTCATCTGCGCTACTCTCGGCAAGCCCGCGCCTTTGCCAAGGAACGCCGAAGTCCCTAACATGCCCGACATGAAAAAACACCTGTACATCCTCACCGGCGCATCGCGCGGCATGGGCCTCGCCATGGCCAAGCAGCTGCTGCAAGCGGGCCACACCCTGCTGTGCATTTCACGCCACGCCAATCCGGCCCTGAGCACCCTGGCCATACAAACAGGTGCCCACTTGACCCAGTGGACACAAGACCTGGCCGATGGCCAAGCGGCCAGCGAACGTCTTCAAGCTTGGCTGCAAGCCGAAAACTCGGCCAACTGGGCCAGCGTGAACCTGATCAACAACGCGGGCGTCATCCCGCCCATCGTGCCGCTTGGCCATTCCAGCCCCGCTGATCTGGCCCTGGCACTGCGTGTGGGCCTGGAAGCGCCCATGGCGCTGAGTGCAGCGTTTTTGGGGGCCACAGAAAACTGGCCCCTGCCCCGCAAAGTGCTCAACATTTCATCGGGCCTCGGCCGCTATCCCATGGCCTCACAGGCCGCATATTGCGCGGCCAAAGCCGGCATGGACCATTTCACCCGCTGCATGGCTCTGGACGAGGCCTTGCAACCCAACGGCGCCAAAGTCTGCTCGCTCGCGCCGGGCGTCATCGACACCGACATGCAGGTACAACTGCGCGGTGCGGCGGGCGAGGCTTTTCCGGACCAGTCGAAGTTTTTGCAACTCAAAGCCCAAGGCCAGCTCAGCTCCCCTGCTCAGGCGGCCGAGCAGGTGCTGCGCTTTCTAACCCATCCCGACTTCGGACGCGAACCGGTAGCAGACGTTCGGGGCTAAGCCCTCACCCCAAAAAATGCAGATGCTCCGCAGGTCGGGCCTTGATGATCCGACGTTTCATCTTTACGCGAAGCGACGCTTGTCAGGCCGCTGTAGCCATTGCCCCTGACACTGTTTGGCTTGTTATGCTTGCCCTGCCGTTCATTTTTAAATCTGGAGACCTCCCATGAGCCGTGAAGTTGTTGTTGTCAGCGGTGTGCGCACCGCCATTGGTACCTTTGGTGGCAGCCTCAAAGACATTCCCCCAACCGAGTTGGCCGCACAGGTGGTGCGCGAGTCACTGGCCCGCGCTGGCGTGTCGGGGCAAGACGTGGGCCATGTGGTGTTCGGCCATGTGGTCAACACCGAACCCAAAGACATGTATTTGTCGCGCGTGGCGGCCATCAACGGCGGCTGCGGCGAAGCCACGCCAGCCTTCAACGTCAACCGCCTGTGCGGGTCGGGCCTGCAAGCCATCGTCAGCGCCAGCCAGTCCATCTTGCTGGGCGACTGCGACATCGCCATTGGCGGCGGTGCAGAAAACATGAGCCGCGCGCCTTACGCCAGTTTGGCCACCCGTTTTGGCGCACGCATGGGCGACACCAAGATGATCGACATGATGATCGGTGCCTTGCACGACCCCTTCCACAACATCCACATGGGTGTGACCGCCGAAAACGTGGCCGCCCAATACGGCATCACCCGCGAGATGCAAGACGCGCTGGCCCTGGAAAGCCACAACCGCGCCGAGCGCGCCACGCTGGAAGGCCGCTTCAAAGACCAGATCATGCCGGTCATGCTGAAAAGCAAAAAGGGCGAAGTGGCCTACGCCACCGACGAGCACTTTCGCCCCGGCTGCAAGCTCGAAGACATGGCCAAACTCAAGCCGGTGTTCTTGAAAGAAAACGGCACGGTGACCGCGGGCAACGCCTCGGGCATCAACGACGCAGCCGCAGCCGTGGTGCTGATGGAAGCCAGTGCAGCCAAAGCCCGCGGGGCCAAGCCCATGGCCCGCTTGGTGGGTTACGCCCACACCGGTCTGGATCCCAAGATCATGGGCGTGGGTCCAATCTCGGCCACACAAGCTGTGCTCAAGAAAACCGGGCTGAGCGTCAACGATCTGGATGTGATCGAAGCCAACGAAGCCTTTGCTGCGCAGGCCTGCGCCGTGACGCGCGAGCTGGGCTTGGACCCGGCCAAAGTCAACCCCAATGGCTCGGGCATTTCGCTGGGCCACCCGATTGGTGCGACTGGCGCGCTGATCACCGTGAAAGCCTTGTACGAGCTGCAGCGTGTGAACGGCCGCTATGCGCTGGTGACCATGTGCATCGGTGGCGGTCAAGGCATCGCGGCGATCTTTGAGCGCATGTAAGGCTTCTGGATTGTTCGCCTCAAAAAATGGGCACCAGCTGGTGCCCATTTTTTTCGTCTGTGCCCGATGGCACGGGCTGCAGGGCCCTGTGCGTCAGGGCTTGACCGCCGCGGTGACGACCACCTCAATCAAATAATCAGGGTTGGCCAAAGCGGCCTGCACCGTGGCCCGTGGCGGCGCGGTGCCGGCCACCACCCAGGCGTCCCACACCTCGTTCATGGCGGCAATGTCGCCAATGTCTTTAAGGTAAATTTGCGTGCGCAGGATGCGGGTTTTGTCGCTGCCGGTTTCTGCCAGTCGCCGCTCGATTTGGTGTAACACATCGGCCGTCTGACTGCGAATGTCGGTGGGCTCGCACTCGGGCACCATGCCTGCCAAGTACACCACGCCATTGAACACCGCCGCTTCGCTGAAGCGGGCCGCCACATGCAGTCTCTGGATGTCAGTGCTCATGCTTTTTTGCCTCCGATTTTTGATTCGGTGCCCGCCAACAAGCGGTGGATGTTTTCGCGGTGCCGCCACACCAGCAACAGGGCCATCGCTGACAAGCTCAAGACCTCAGGCGCTGACGCCTGCCAGGCCACACCATCGCCGAACAGGTAAAAAGCGGGTGCAAACACCGCCGCGACCATGGAAGCCAAGGACACGTACCGGCTGAAATACAAGACGATGGCAAAGCTCAGCAAGGTGGCCAGCGCCAGCGTGCTGTGCACACCGATGACGACACCCACGGCCGTTGCCACGCCTTTGCCGCCCACGAATCCAAAAAAAACGGGGTACAGATGCCCCAAAAATGCCGCCAAGCCGGCCAGCGCCGCAACTTCAGGGCCCAAACCATATGCAGGCCCATAGGCCAACACCAGCGCCACGGGCAGCCAGCCTTTCAAGGCGTCCAGCAGCAAGGTCAAGATGGCGGCCTTTTTGCTGCCCGAGCGCAACACATTGGTGGCCCCTGGATTTTTGCTG
>NZ_CALBEX010000386.1 GCF_937889215.1 uncultured Limnohabitans sp. | reverse complement strand
GGTGAAAAGCGAACAAGCCGCCCGTGAAGGCCTGCGCGAAACCCTGTTTGAAAAGTGCATCCAGCGCCAACCCAACACGGCCCGCATGCTGACCACGCAATACCGCATGCACGCGCAGATCATGGGCTTCAGCTCCGAGAAGTTTTATGGCGGCCAATTGGTGCCGCACGCCAGCGTGCGCCACGCGGGCCTGGAGGCTTATGACCCGCGCTTTGCCCCCGACCTGCCGGTGGAATTCATCGACACGGCGGGCTGCGGTTATCAAGAAGTGGCCATCCCCGAAAGCCGTTCAACCGCCAACCCCGAAGAAGCTCATTTGCTGCTGGAGCGCCTGGCGCAACTGCTGATGCCCTACGACGCCGCGGAACACGACAAACACCAACACACCCCGCTGAGCATCGGCGTCATTGCGCCGTACCGCGCCCAAATCAACTATTTAAAAGACGCCATCGAAGACAGCGAAGTGCTGAACGGTTTGCTGTTGCAACGCAGGCTCAGCGTGGGCACCGTCGATTCGTTTCAGGGCCAGGAGCGCGACATCATTGCCATCACCTTGACGCGCAGCAACCCCCAAGGCGAGATCGGCTTCCTGTCCGACATCCGCCGGATGAACGTGGGCATGACCCGCGCACGGCGCAAGCTGCTGCTGGTGGGCGATTCGTCCACGCTGTGCAGGCATCCGTTTTTTGGGGATTTGGTGGCTTATATCAAGGGGGTGGGGGGCTACCGCACGGCGCGTGAGATGGCCATTAAGGCCTGATCTTGCTGCGATTCGTCTACGCTGCTCTTGCTCAAGGCCAGCGTGACTTTCACGCCATCTTCCTTGAACGCCAGCTCGGCAGGCGACGGCAGAAAATCCACAATCACCTCAACATCGGCCATGGGCTCATCCGTGTAAACGATCTTCTTTTTCACGTCATCCAGTCCTCAATTTTCAAACCCGGCACCCGCTTGAAGTGCCGTGTGTTGTGGGTCACCAAGGGCAGGCCTAGCGCCAATGCATGCGCGGCGATTTGAGTGTCCATCTCGCCAATGGGTTGCCCGGTTTGTTGCAGGTGGGCTGCAATTTCTCCATAGCGGTCTGCGGCCTCCAGCGTCCATGGCAAAACGGGCAACTCATTGAGCAGCAAATCAATGGTTCGGCGGCGTTTGTCTTCGGCTTGCAGCAGTGCCTGCCCAAACCGTGTTTCGGCGCGGGTGATGGCGGAGATGGCGATCTCCTGCTTTTTGAGCGCCGCCAACATGCGCGTTTGCAGCGCGGCAGAGCTGTTGCGTGCAAAGTAGCCCAAGATGTTGGTGTCCACCAAAAACTTGATCACTTGCGGTCCTTGGTTTTGGCGGTGCGTTTAACAGGTGCTTTGGTCGTTGCTTTTACGGAGGCTTTTGGGGCTGTAGTCGCTTCCCAATCCGCAAACGGATTTTTGGGTGGATTGTTTTGCCGACTGGCATCCGACAAAAAGTCGTCTGGTAATGGGTTGTCTGTAATGGCAGACATCAGCGCATCTAGCCGTCTCTTGCGCAATGTCTCCGTGTCCTTGGGCTTGAGCGTGATCTCTCCCGTCACCTCGTTGCG
>NZ_CALBEX010000385.1 GCF_937889215.1 uncultured Limnohabitans sp. | reverse complement strand
CAATCACTGGGCATAGAGTCTCAAGACAAGCCCAGTGTGATCGTCCTGCCACCGGCTGAGGAGCGCAACCGGATTCTTGACCTGTTCAGGAATTGATGACCAAAGCCCAATGCCGGTCGCACCGGCGCTGGCCTCGCTCAGGCCCTCGATTTTTCAGGGCAGATCAAGGCTTGAACAACAAAACCTGCCCGCACTGCTCTGAGGCATAGCGCGACAGGCTTTCCCAAAACTCACCTTGGCCTTTGGTGTCTTGCCAATGCGCGCCGTCAAATTTGTAATGAAATCCGCCGCAGCGAGCGGCCAGCCACACTTCGTGCAGGGGCTTTTGCAGGTTGATGATGATCTGGCTGCGGTTGGGAAAAGTCAGCGTGACCATGCCGCCCACCCGCTGGTTATCGACGTCGGCATCGGTCTCGTCGTTCAAACGATCGCTGCTCATCTCTACGCCCGCCAGCAGGCGTTCAGCTTGGTCCAGAAATTCAAGGTCGGTCATTACAATCGTTGCATGTTGAAGTTAATCAAGATTCTAGTCACGGCGCATGTCCTTGTTGGCGGTGCGGCGATGTTGACCGCTTGTGGCCAAACGGGTCCCCTGTTTTTGCCGGACACTCCAATGGCCAAAGGCCGAGCCACATTGCCCCAGGCCCTGAACCCTTGGCACAACCAGACTTCGACCAGCCAAGCCGCCCCTCCCTCGACCGCACCTGCAGCCCCTGCTGCCCCCGCCCAATGAATGCAAACACCACCCCTGCCAGCCTGCCTGGTCAGCCCCACATCGCTTATGCGAACGATCAGCTCATGGTCGAAGGCGTGCGCCTGTCTGATCTGGCCCGCGAGCACGGCACGCCCCTGTTTGTTTATTCCAAGGCGGCCATGCTCTCGGCGCTGGCCGCCTACCAGCGCGGCTTTGCCGGGCGCAACGCCCAAATTTGTTACGCCATGAAGGCCAACTCCACCTTGGCCGTGCTGCAAGTCTTCGCTGAAGCCGGTTGTGGATTTGACACCGTCTCAGGTGGCGAGCTGGCACGCGTCTTGGCCGCCGGTGCAGACCCAGCCAAAGTGATTTTTTCAGGTGTCGGCAAAACACGCGCTGAGATGAAACAAGCCCTGCAAGTGGGCATTGGCTGCTTCAACGTCGAAAGCGAAGCCGAGCTCGATGTGCTCAATGAAGTGGCACTTGGCCTGGGCCAACAAGCGCCCGTCAGCCTGCGCGTGAACCCCAATGTGGACGCCAAAACCCACCCCTACATCTCCACCGGTCTGAAGGGCAACAAATTCGGCATTGCCCATGAAGACGCCATGCGCGCCTACCGGCATGCGACCCAATTGCCGGGACTGAAAGTGATCGGCATCGACTGTCACATTGGCTCACAAATCACCGAAGCCACGCCTTATTTGGACGCCATGGACCGGGTGATGGACCTGGTCTCCGACATCGAAGCGGCGGGCATCCCGATCCAGCACATCGACTTTGGTGGCGGTCTGGGCATCAACTACAACGGGGACACCCCGCCCGAAGCCGATGCGCTGTGGGCCCAGTTGCTGGCCAAGCTCGATGCACGCGGCTACGGCCAGCGCCAGCTCATGATCGAGCCAGGCCGCTCTTTGGTGGGCAATGCGGGCGTGTGCCTGACCGAGGTTCTTTACCTCAAACCGGGCGAACAAAAGAATTTTTGCATCGTAGATGCTGCCATGAACGACCTGCCGCGCCCGGCGATGTACCAGGCGTTTCACCAGATCGTACCGGTCTCGCCACGCGCTGCGCGAGACACGCAAGGAAGCACGCTGTACGACATTGTGGGCCCCGTCTGCGAGAGCGGCGACTGGATTGGGCGAGACCGCCAGTTGCGCGTACAAGCTGGCGACACACTGGCCGTGCTGTCGGCCGGGGCTTACTGCATGAGCATGGCCAGCAACTACAACACGCGGGGCCGCGCCGCTGAAATCTTGGTCGATGGCACGCAAGCCCACCTGATTCGTCAACGCGAATCGGTCTTCGACACCTTTGCGCTAGAGCAGCTGGTCTGAGGCGGCGCAGGCCCCGGCTTGCAGGGCTTTGGCCTCTTCAGCCTGCCCCCCCGCGTTCACCTCTCAAAGAGTCCGGTCGCGTCGTCGCCACCACTGCAACACGCGCCAGGCCAGCAGACTGGCCAGAATGCCTGCATAAACCAGCACCTCGGCAAAGTCTTGTTTGCCCGCACGCATCCACCAAAAATGCAAAATGGCCAATGCCGCTACCGCATACACACCCCGGTGCAGCCAACGCCAACGCTGGCCACCCAGCCAGCGGATGGCGCGGTTGAACGACGTGGCCGCAAGTGCTAGCAAGATCAAAAAAGCACCGAAGCCCACCAGGATAAAGGGCCGTTTGATGATGTCCTGCAAAGTATCTGTCCAGTCAAAACCCATGTCAAACCAGGCGTAACACAGCAGGTGCAGACTGGCATAGCAGAAGACCCACAAACCCAACATGCGCCTGAAACGCAGCAGCTCGGGCCAGCCCAGCAGGCCACGCAAGGGCGTCACGGCCAGCACCACACACAAGCTGCGCAAAGTCCAGTCACCCGTCGCCCGGATCAGGGCTTCAGCAGGGTTGGGGCCCAATTGGTCTTGCAGTGTTTGATGGAGCAAGCTTGCCAAAGGCAGCAAACCCAAGAACAAAATGACCCACCAAGCGGCGGGGTGGCGCAGTGCAGCCCTCATGCGTCAAGGCGTGAAGCAAAGCGTGCCAACACGGCAAATGGACACACCGCCGCGTCGCATCAGAAAAACTTTTTCAGATCCATGCCGGCATACAGCTGACCCACCTGCGGCTCGTAGCCATTGAACATCAGGGTTTTGCGCTTTTTGGCGAACAATCCGTCTTCACCGATGCGCCGCTCAGTGGCCTGGCTCCAGCGCGGGTGGTCAACCAACGGATTGACGTTGGAATAAAAACCATACTCCTGGCGTGCCGCTTTTTCCCAGGAACTCAGCGGCTGCTTGTCGGTGAAACGGATTTTGACCAGGCTCTTGCCGCTCTTGAAGCCATATTTCCATGGCACCACCAAACGCAGCGGAGCACCGTTTTGCTTGGGCATGACTTCGCCATACATGCCGAAAGCCAACAAACTCAGGGGATGCATGGCTTCGTCCATGCGCAAGCCCTCGACGTAAGGCCAATCCAACGCACCCGAGCGCAAACCTGGCATGGTTTGGGCGTCCGCCTGCGTCACAAACTCGACAAACTTCGCCCCGGGCAAAGGCTCGACCCGGCGGATCAAGTCGGCCAGTGAATAGCCCACCCAAGGAATCACCATGGACCAACCTTCCACACAACGCAGACGGTAAATGCGCTCCTCCATGGCCCCCCACTTCATCAGGTCTTCCAGGTTCACGCGTCCAGGTTTCTTGACCAAGCCTTCGATCTCCACGCTCCAAGGATCGGTTTTCAAGGTGTGTGCACGCTTGGCCGGATCGGCTTTGTCGGTTCCAAATTCATAGAAGTTGTTGTACGTCGTGGCGTCTTTGTAGGCCGTGGGTTTTTCCAGCGTCATGGCCCCAGCCAGCTTGATGGGCACCGAGGCCAAAGCCGCCCCTTGGCCGGGCTTGGCCATTTGGGCGCGGGCATCGCGCACACCCCATGCGGCCAAGGCCACACCTGCCGATCCCGTGGTGATTTGACGAATGATGTCTCTGCGGGCCTGGTAGACCCCGGCAGGCGTGATTTCGCTGGGTACTGGATGCGCATATCCAGTGGGTTTCGATGAAATGATCATGACTGGGGCCTCGGTTGAGAAGGATTTTGAGATTGTGATCGTTGTAGACCACTTTTGCAGCGCTGGGGCGATCGGCTTTGAAACACAAAGCAACGGCTGACCCATCAACACCTTCATTCACAAACTTTGATCCATATCACATCCCGGCACCGCAGGCGCGTCGACGCCTGCTGGATCGGGCCACGTTTGTGGATAAAATTAATTTTTTATCACCATATTGTTAAACACCATGAAAACCCAAGATCTGGTGGAGGTGGTCGATGACGATGCTGACATTCGCAGAATGTTGGTGATGGTGCTCGAGTCACATGGCTACAAGGTACGGGCCCACGACGGAGCTCATGCCTACTTGGCAGCGGAACGCACCAGCGGCAAACGCGTGATGCTTTTGGATGTGCGCATGCCCAAAATGACCGGCATCGAGTTGCAGGCCCACTTGGTCCAATCCGGGGACACCATTCCCGTGATTTTCATGAGCGGAGAAAGCCTGCCCCATGAAATGCGGGCCGCAGAACAGTCGAATGCGGTCACATTTCTCTGGAAACCCTTCAGAACCGAAGCACTGCTCAAGGCGATTGCCAGCGGTCTCGCTCAATTCGAGGGCAAGCCAGACTCAGTCACGCAGCGCTGAGCCCGGCAGTGCAGGCAGCGCGGCTGTCAGAGGGTGCCGTAACTGTGCAAGCCGCTCAGGAACATGTTGACCCCGAGGAAGGCAAATGTCGTGATACCAAGACCCACGAGCGCCCACCAAGCGGCGACGGTGCCTCTCAAGCCCTTCATCAGGCGCATGTGCAACCAAGCGGCGTAGTTCAGCCACACGATCAAAGCCCAAGTCTCTTTCGGGTCCCAGCTCCAGTAACCGCCCCAAGCCTCTGCCGCCCACAAAGCGCCCAGCACGGTGGCGATGGTAAAGAATGCAAAGCCCACGGCGATGGCTTTGTACATCACATCATCGAGAATTTCGAATGAAGGCAAACGCTCGGCAATGCGGCGACGCCCGGCCAGAATGCCGGCCACGATGAACGCAGAAATCCCGAAGTAAACCATCCAATAGCTGCTGGTCTGGTCGTTGGCGGATTGGCGAAAGACCACGGGCTCAAAGCACAGCACTATGCCCAACACCCACAAAGGCGCCAGCTTGTACCAACGGGTCTGGGTGGCTTGCTGCTTGATCAGGTAGGCAAAAGCCACCATGGCGGCCAGCGCAAAGGTGCCGTAACCAATGAAGTTGGCCGGAACGTGGATCTTCATCCACCAGCTTTTGAGGGCGGGCACCAAAGGTTGGATTGCGTGCGCCTCACGCACCAGGGTGTACCACAGCAAAAAGCCCACTGCGGCGCTGACGACCAGCATGACAAAAGCACCCAAGGCACGGGTCTTGTAATGCGCTTCGTAATACAAATAAAACGCCGCCGTCATCCAGCAAAACATGATGAAAACTTC
>NZ_CALBEX010000384.1 GCF_937889215.1 uncultured Limnohabitans sp. | reverse complement strand
AATAAAGCGACTTTGGCCGCGCAACGCAAGTGTTTGGCCACACGCTCGCACGCTTTATAGGCCTTGCACAGGCTGACAGGGGTATCATCGCGCCCTATGTTAGACCTGCGCATTCAACAGCATTTCATAGACAGTGCCGACCTGCATTACCAGGTGGCCGAGGGCTTGGCCAAACCGGTCGATGCGGCCGTGCAAGCCGTGTTGGCCTGTGTGACCGGCGGGGGCAAAGTGCTCACCGCTGGCTTGGGCGCTTCGGCAGGTTTGGCGCAATATTTGGCCGGTTTGATGGTCGGCGGCTTCGAACGCGAACGGCCAGGCCTGTCGGCCATGGCCTTGTCGGCCGATGCCCAGATGGGCAGCCAGTGGCCCGATGAGCTGGCCTTGGCCCACCAGGTGCGTGCCTTGGGCCATACTGGCGATGTGCTTTTCTTGATCAGCGCTCGGGGTGCTGAGTCGGCTTTGGTGTCGGCCGTGGAGGCTGCGCATGAGCGAGAAATGAGCGTGGTGGCCTTGACCGGCCACCAAGGCGGCGCATTGGCCCGTCAACTGCGCGAGACCGATGTGCATGTCTGCGTGCCCCACGAGCGGGTGGCCCGAATTCGCGAGGTGCAGCAGTTGGTGCTGCACTGTTTGTGTGATGGTATTGACACCCAGTTGTTGGGTGAACAGGAGTCTTATTAAATGAAACGTCAACTTCAAACGGTGGTTTATGGTGCGGTTTTGCTGGCCTCCTTGAGCAGCTTGAGCGCTTGCGCGCCGCTGATCGTTGGCGGTGCCGTCATGACGGGTGTGGTCGCTCTGGACCGGCGCACCACGGGCACCCAGGTCGAAGACGAGGCCATCGAGATCAAGGTGGCCAGCGCGGTTCGCCAAGAAATGGGCGAGCGTATCCACCTGAACGTGACCAGCTTCAACCGCCAGGTCTTGCTCACGGGCGAAGTGCGCACCGCTGCCGACAAGGAGCGCGCCGAAAAACTGGCCAAGGGCCAAGAAAACGTGAACGCGGTGGTCAATGACCTGGCCGTGATGTCCATCAGCACCTTGACCCAGCGCTCCAAAGACGTGGTCACCACAGGCCGTGTCAAGGCCGCTTTTGTAGACGCCAAGGACCTACAGGTTAATGCCATCAAGGTGGTGACCGAGCGCGGCACGGTGTACCTGATGGGCCGTGTCACGCCCCGTGAAGCCAAACGGGCCACGGACATCGTGCGCGGCATGAGCGGCGTGTCCAAGGTGGTGCGCGTTTTTGAAGAAATCTCGGAGCAAGAACTGCAGCGCCTGAGCCAGCCAAGCAAATAAACGCGCAGCGACGGATGCGCCCGACGGGCTGCCAGGCGCCTCTGGCGGTGCGCTGGGTCACCAAGTGTCGATGGCCCTGACCCCAGCGTCGGGGGCGATTGCCCCTGACGCCAAACCAGCCACCAACCACGTCCGCGTTTCGGCCGGGTCGATCACCGCATCGATCTCCAGCGTGGCTGCCATGTTGATGGCGCTGCCGTTGTCGTATTGCTGGGCCAACAGTTGGTCAAACAGCGCGTCACGTTCTGGGCCCTCGGGCACGGCCTCCAGTTCCTTGCGGTAGCCCAAGCGCACCGCGCCCTCCAGGCCCATGCCGCCAAACTCGCCTGTGGGCCAGGCCACGGTGGCCAAGGTTTCGTGAAAGCCGCCACCCGTCATGGCCATGGCGCCCAGGCCGTAGCCTTTGCGCAGCACCACGCTGAGCAGCGGCACCCGCAAATGCGCGGCTGCGACAAACATGCGCGAGACATGACGCACCTGCGCCGTGGCTTCGGTCTCGGGCCCGACCATGAAGCCGGGCGTGTCCACCAAGCTCACGATGGGCAAGCCGTGTGCGTTGCACAGCTGCATGAAACGCGCGGCCTTGTCGGCGGCATCGGCGTCAATGGCCCCACCCAAATGCAAGGGGTCGTTGGCCATGAGGCCCACCGGGCGTCCTGCGATGCGCGCCAGCGCGGTGTGGATGCCCACGCCAAAACCGGTTCGCAAGAGCAATAGGCTGCTTTCGTCGGCGATGCCCTGCATGGCGGCGCGGGTGTCGTACACGCGCAGGCGGTTTTCGGGCACCACATGGCGCAGGGCCTCGGCGGGCGGTGCTTCCCATTCGGTTTGCGCGCCTTGAAAAAACGACAGGTAATGCCGCGCCGTGGCCACGGCTTGTGCCTCGTCATCCACCAACACATCGATCACGCCGTTGTCATGCTGCACGCCACTTGGGCCAATCTGCTCGGGCTTGAAAACACCCAGACCGCCGCCCTCGACCATGGCCGGGCCGCCCATGCCGATGTTGCTGCCGTGTGTGGCGATGATCACGTCAGAGCAGCCCAACAGCGCGGCGTTGCCCGCAAAGCAACGCCCGGCCACCACGCCCACCACCGGCACGCGGCCATTGAGGCGCGCAAACGAGGCAAAAGTGGCCAGGTTCAGGCCCGCCACGATGGCCACGTCCACATCGCCTGGCCGGCCGCCGCCACCTTCGGCGAACAGCACCACCGGCAGCTTGTGCTGCAAAGCGATGCCCAGCATGCGGTCGGTTTTTTGGTGGTTGCGCATGCCTTGTGTGCCCGCCAATACGGTGAAGTCGTAGGCCATGACCACCACGCGCTGGCCGTTGACGCAGCCGATGCCGGTGACCATGCCATCGGCGGGCGTGTTGCGCATCAGGTCGTCCGCCGTGCGGCGGCGGCTTTGCGCGGCCACAGCCAGGGCGCCGTATTCAATGAATGAGTCAGGGTCACACAGGTCGGTGATGTTTTCGCGGGCGGTGCGCAGCCCCATGGCATGGCGCTTGGTCACGGCTTCGGGGCGAGCAGAGTCTTGCGTGAAGGCCAGGCGGGCCTTTAGTTTGTGCAGGTCGGCTCGCTCGTTCGATGGCTTGGCGGCGTGCGGCGGCGTGTTGGTGGTGTCGACAGGGGGGTGCGGATGCGAGGCCGCATCGGCCAAAGGCGTGAGCGAGGCCAGCACCTCGCCTTCGGCCACTGCTTCGCCGGCTTGGAAGAACAGTTCACCCACCAAGCCAGCCTCAGGCGCACGGATTTCGTGCTCCATCTTCATGGCCTCCAAAATCACCAGCACATCGCCTGCGGCCACGGCCGCACCGGGGGCCACCAACCACTGGACCAGTTGCGCTTGCAGGGGGGAATGGATGTTTTGCATGCAGCCATTGTGCGGCGCAGCTCCGCCAGCACCCGGTCAAGTTCGGGACAATTTAAACTGGGTTTTTCTTGTCTCAAAAAACCAAACCGTGAACTTTGAACCGCTGATCGAGCTGACCCGCAATGGCATCCAGGAATGCGTGCACATGGGTGCACTGGCCGTGACCGACACCGAAGGCCGCGTGTTGGCCCAAGTGGGCAACCCGCACTGGCTGTGCTTCACCCGCTCCACCCTCAAGGCCATGCAGGCGCTGCCGCTGGTGCAGTCGGGCGGCGTGGCGCATTTTGGCTTCACGCCCCCCGAGCTGGCCATGATGTGCGCCAGCCACAACGGCGAAGAGATGCACGTCGAGCAGGTCTCGTCCATCTTGCGCAAGAGTGGCAGCACTACCCGCCAGATGCGCTGCGGCTGCCATGTACCTTACCGCTTCACGTTCTTTGACCAACCCATGCCCGAAGGCTTTGCCTACGACGAGCGGCACCACAACTGCAGCGGCAAGCACAGCGGTTTTTTGGCCTACTGCGTGCAGCACGGCCTGCCCACCGACACTTACACCGAGGTGGACCACCCGCTGCAGCAAAACATTCGCCAAGCCGTGGCGCATCTGGCCGGTTTAACTGAAGAAGAGCTGGCGCTGGGCATTGACGGCTGCTCGGCCCCCAACTACGCCATGCCCCTGTTGCGCTTGGCCCGCAGCTATGCCCGATTGGCGCAGCCCGAATCCGACGGCTTGTATGGCGAGAGCTTGCAACTGTTGGGCCAAGCCATGAGCGCCCACCCCGAATTGGTGTCGGGCACCGGCCGCAACGATGCCGACTTTATGCGCGCGGGTCGGGGCGACTGGGTCAGCAAGGTTGGCGCAGACGGTGTGCAGGTGGTGGCCAGCCGTGTGCGTGGCCAAGCCTTGGCCATCAAGATCATGGATGGCAACAAGGCCGCGCTGTTTGCGGCCACCGTCGAAGCCTTGGACCAACTCGGTTGGCTGGACGATGCGCAACGCACCGCCCTGGCGCCTTGGCGTGCGCAGGTGTTGCTGAATGTGGCGGGCGCGCCGGTGGGCGAGCGGCGCAGTGTGTTCCAGTTGCGCGCTGGCGAGGCGGCCTGAGTGGCGGCGGGGGCGTGCCGTTGAAGGTGCAATGCGCGTGCCCCAAGCACCGCTGGGTTGGGCCTGAGCCGCTCAGCGTTGGCCAAAAATGGCGGTGCCCACCCGCACCAGCGTGCTGCCTTCGGCTATGGCTTCGGCCATGTCGGCGCTCATGCCCATCGACAATGTGTCGAGCAGCAGGCCTTGCTGGCGCAGGGCTTCAAAAAGGGATTTGGCCTGGGCGTGCACGGCGCGCATTTGCACAGTCGTCTCTGCAGGCTCGGGGATGGTCATTAGGCCGCGCAGTTGCAGGCGCGGCAAAGCGGCCACGGCTTGCGCCAGCTCGGGCAGTTCTTGTGGGCTCACGCCCGATTTGTTGTCGCCCCCGTCCACATTCACCTGAATGCACACCTGCAAGGGCAGCAGGTGCTCGGGGCGTTGCTCAGACAGGCGCTGGGCGATTTTGAGGCGGTCGACGCTGTGCACCCAGTCAAAGTGTTCGGCCACCAATCGGGTCTTGTTGCTCTGGATGGGGCCGATGCAGTGCCACTGCAAGGGCAAATCGCGCAAGGCGTTGATCTTGTCCACCGCTTCTTGGATGTAGTTTTCGCCAAAAGCGGTTTGCCCAGCCGCATGGGCCTGGCGCACCGCATCGGGGCCCCAGGTTTTGGAGACAGCCAGGAGCTGTACGCTGTCTGCGGCGCGTCCTGACGCTTGGCAAGCGGTCTGAATCTGTACCCTGACACGGGCGATGTTGTCGGCAATCGATGGGTTCATGAAGGGAGGGTACCAAAAGCGGCGATGTCACCCAGCGGTCAGCCCAAAGCACCCGTTGCGCGCCAGACCACCCACGGGCTGCCAAAATACCCCCTTTCTTCACTCCCTAACGAGACATGCCATGAGCCAAATTGCCGCCAAAACCTACGATGCCGCCCCTGCCAAAAAAGTCGCCTTTTTGGGCCTGGGCGTGATGGGTTACCCCATGGCGGGCCACCTGGCGCGTGCCGGGCACCATGTCACCGTGTACAACCGCAGCGCCGCCAAGGCCTCCGCCTGGGCCGCTGAGTGCCCCGGCAACGCCACTGCGCCCACACCGCGTGAGGCGGCAGCGGGTGTGGACATCGTGTTCGCCTGTGTGGGCAACGATGCCGATTTGCGCAGCGTGGTCTTGGGACCGGACGGTGCGTTTGCAGG
>NZ_CALBEX010000383.1 GCF_937889215.1 uncultured Limnohabitans sp. | reverse complement strand
TGGGCAAGATGCCGTGCTCCGATCGGTGCACCGTGTACGCCGCGCCATGGACACGCTGCGCTATGGCGCTGTGTAAATCCATTTCCAAGTCCTCTGGTGTGAACGGCATCTCGGCAAAAACGGTGAACTCCACCAAGGCGCGTGTTGCGGACAAAGGCAGCACATAGGTGAAGCCCACACGCTGTGGCGTGGCCCCTGAGAAGTTCATCAACTCAACGCAGCTGGGCTCAAAGACGCTCTGCGCGCATTCGATTTCAAGCCCCGTGAACGATTGCCACATCAAGGCATCACTGGGCGCAAGAGGGCGCTGTGCGCGGGTGTCAACCAAACTGCGCGCTGAACAAGGGCCGTCGGGTGTTTCCACATGCCAGCGCCCTGCGCGGTACCACGGCTCAGCCGTAACGGGGCTCGCCATGTGCAGGCGCATCTGTGGCACGGGGGCCAGCGCCGCCAACGCCGAGCGGTAAAACTGTTCGGCTGTGAGCATGCGGTAGGGCGTGTCAGCGCAAGCCAAGCGTCGTGTCTCGCCGGCATCGACCACTTGGAATGCGGCCCATTGGTGCGCTGCCTGCTCTGCAAATGGGGTGGTGTCATCGCCCCAAAAACACCAAGTGCGGTCGTTCACGTAGCATGCCCGCTGCTCCAAAATCAAGGTGGAAGGGGCGCGGTGGCCGTGCTGGGCCAGCTGCATCGCCAAGCTCAAACCGGCGCAGCCGCCACCCAAAATCAGCAGGTCCACATCACGCGGCATAGCGCACAAAAGAGACCGCGCTGCACGCGGGTGAACGTGACAAGGCCAGGTGCAAGCGCGCATCGTGCCGCATTGGCGCTTGCCAAAAAAAGCGGCTGAAAGGCGCGGCGGCCAAAGCCTGCGCAGTGATCGCCGCTTTGCGCCTTGGTGACACCATCGCCCGTGTTGACCCGGCCGCACCATCCTGCGCCCTGAGCTGTGTGCCGATGGCGCGGTAAACGCGTGCGGCCACCAACATGCCCGCACGCGCACGCACAGGCAAATACGACAAGCCAAGCTCACCACTCTGGTAATAGGTGTCTGCGCAATCGAGCAAACGTGCCACGCAGGCCTGCAAAGCCACAGACTCGGCGGCAGTTGGGCGCAGCAACTGCGCGGGCGACAAGTGGCCCACCATGCTGGCTGGCAGGTAGCGCCGATCGAGCTTGGCGTCTGCGGCGATGTCGCGGCAAATGTTGGTCAGCTGCATGGCCATCCCCAAGTCAATGGCGTGGGGGAAAGCAGCGCGTGCATCGGTGTCCAGCACCTTGCACATCATCAAACCCACCGTGCCCGCAACTTGGTAGCAGTAGCGAAGCAACGCATCCAAATCGGGCATGCGCACCGGCTGCAGGTCGGACTGAACCCCGGCGATCAAATCCAAAAAAACAGCAGGATCCATGTCGCACTCGCGCATCAGGGTCAAACCATCTTGGAGGATGGGGTCATCCGATTGGTCCGCTCGGATCGATGCCGCCACTTCAGACAAGGCTTGCTGGGCCCAAGCTCTGGAGGGGCTCTCATCGGCCAAGTCATCGATGTGCCGGCACAGGCGGTACAAACGCGTGGCCCGCGCTGCGTGCACTGCGCTCAGCCCGTGGCGGGCCCAATGGAAGCTGCGGCCTTTGGCGGCCAGCACGCTGTCTGCGCTGGGGGCATTGGCTTTGGCGGCGAGGCCGTCGTTATCAAAGGCGAGTGGTCTGTTCATGCCGAAACTGCGCCCGAAGCCGCATTTGGGACCAGCGCATCCATCACTTTGGCCGAACACAACACGCCGGGCACCCCAGCGCCTGGGTGAGTGCCTGCACCGACCAAATACAGGTTTTTCAGCCCTTCGGCTTGGTTGTGAAAGCGAAACCAAGCCGACTGCCGAAACAAGGGCGACACCGAAAAGCCTGCGCCATGTTGGCTCAAATAATCGTGTTCAAAATCTTTCGGCGTCATGAAAAAATCTGCCGTGATCGTCGCTTCCAAGTCGGGCAAAAGGGTCCGGCTGAGCGCTGCGATGATGCGCTGGCGCAAAGCGGGGCCGCTGCTGGCCCAATCTTGTTGGCCTAGCAAATTGGGCACAGGGCACAAGACGTAAAAGCTGTCACAGCCGGGCGGCGCAAAACTCGGGTCGGTCGCTGTAGGGCGGTGCAGGTAGAGCGAAAAATCTTCTGGCAAGGACTTGTGCTCGAAGATATCGGCCAACAACTCGCGGTAGCGCTCGCCCATCCAAATCGTGTGGTGCGCCACCTCGGGGTAGGTCCGCGTGGTGCCAAAGTACAGCACAAACAGGCCCATCGAAAACTCGGCGGTTTTCAGCTTCAAACGCGTGGCGACATGCTGATCGGAGGGCTTGACCATGTGGCCGTACAGGTGCGCCGGATCGGCGTCGGAGACCACCACATCGGCGCTCAGCGTGCGCCCATCGGCCATCACAACACCGGTCACCACACCTTTTGCACCCTCTTTTTTGATGGTCAACGACTGCACGGTTTGTTCCAGCTGGATGTCAATGCCTTGGCGCGTCATCAAGTCGCCCAAGGCCAGGGTGATGGCACCCGTGCCACCCATCGCAAAGTGCACGCCATAGGCGCGCTCTAGGTAATGGATCAAGCCGTAAATGCTGGTGGTGTCAAACGGATTGCCGCCGACCAACAAGGGCTGAATCGAAAACGCTTGGCGCAGCTTCGGGTGGCGCAAGTGGCGCGAGACCAGTTGCCAAACGGTTCGGTCAGTGCGCAGACCGAGCAAGCTGGGAATTTGCTTGAGCATGGTTGTCAAGCGGTGGAAAGGCACCGCTGCGAGTTGGGTAAAACCCACGTCGTAAATGCGCTTGGACTGGCGCAGCAGGCGCAGGTAACCGTCACAGTCCTTGGGCTCGATGCGTGCGATCTCGGCCAGGGTTTCTTCCAGCGTGCCGCCATAGTCAAAATGATCGCCATCTGGAAAAACAAACCGGTACCAAGGTTTCATGGGCACCAAGGTGACGTGGTCTGAAAACTTCTCCCCGAACAGTGCAAACAATTCGTCGAACAAAAACGGCGCTGTGATCACGGTCGGCCCGGCATCGTGGCGAAACCCTTGCCGCTCAAACACTTGGGCGCGACCGCCGATCTGCGGGCAACGGTCCAGCACCGTCACCTCGTAGCCTTTGGCCCGCAAGCGCAGCGCAGCGGCCATGCCGCCAAACCCAGCGCCAATCACCAACGCCTTCACGCACCCACCGCAGGCTTTGAAAACGCGCCGAACAGCCCACGAAGCTGTGCCGACAAAGCCAATAGCTGCGCGCCTGAAGCGCAAGGCATGTGCCCAGCGGTCGCATCGCATAACGCGAGGTGTTGAAGGCCTAAATCAATCGCCGCCGCTTCTGACGCTCTGGCGGTGTCGGCACCGCTGTAGCTGTGCAGGTGCGTCAAAATCAAAACGATGTTCAGGCATTTGGGCTGGCCCATGCGGCTCGCATCCGAGGCGCTGTCGGCCAAGGCGTCTTGCAAGTCGTCAAAAATTTGGTAGCTGACAGCGAAGTTTTCGCAGGCATGTCGCGCCAAGGACAAGCCTTCGGTTTGCCCCGTGGTGAGCAGCACCATTTCCAAGGGCAAACTCAACAAAGCCCCCGATTTGGCTTTGGCGATTTGGATGTAACGGACCATCGCATCGGGCTGGTCTGGCTGCAGGCTCAGGTCGGCGCATTGCCCGTCAATGGCGGTGCTGGTGCGCTCGTGCACCAGCGTTAACAGGGCAGGTAACAGAAGCGGCTGTGAAAAGGTGGACAACACCCCATAAGCGGCTGACAAAATATGGTCTCCGCTGCAGATCGCCATGTTGGTGCCGTACTGGGACCAAACAGCGGGCTGGCCACGACGCATGGGGTCTTGGTCTTGGATGTCATCGTGGATCAACGAGGCGTTGTGCAGCAACTCGGCGCACGCTGCGATGCACACGGCATCGTTTTCTGACAAGCCCAAGGCTTGTGCTGCTGCCAAGGCCAAGCGTGCCCGTACCCGTTGCCCGCCTGATTCCAAATGGTAGGCCGCCACGCGGGTGACATCTGCTGGCCCCAGTGGGTTGATGGGTCGGTCCAAGTGAAGCGCCTGACGCATGCGTGTTTCGACTTGGATCAAGCCCTGATTAACGTGTTGGTGTGTGGCAGGCGGTTGAACGTGGTCTGTGAAAGACATCGGATGACTCCTTATTTAAGTCGACAAGTCACCGAACACCAGTTGTTCGACGGCGAATTTCCCCCGGCGCGCGGCCGGAGGAAATGAGTCTTCGCGTGCAGGCTTATTTCTTGGCCTGGCTTTCTGTCTCTTGCACAGCCACCGTCCAGATGATCAGACCAAAGGCGATCTTGTTCAGAACATCGGCCAAGTTGTAAATGATGTTCAGTGCGTTGACGCTTTCAGTCGGGCTGCTGCCGGTGAGGTAACCGAAGAAGTAACCTATGGGATAAATGGCCCAACCGAAGGTCACGATCAAACGCATGGTTTTGAAAGCAGATTGAACAGACTGGGGCGCTTTTTCGGCGTTGATCTTGCTTGCTTGCCCCATGAAGATTTCATAGAGGATGTAAGCCCAGCCAACCATACCGATGACGAATGCTGGCAACGCCGCCATGTAACCTGCTTCGCCCACGTAGCCGCCCACCAGCATGACCAAGGTGCCAATCATGAGACGCCAGAAAACGCCTGCAGGGACTTTGGTGACCGCCGACAAGATCAAGAAAAACTCGATCATGAGCAGTGGCACGGTGATCAACCAGTCGATGTAGCGAAAGACCGTGGGGGTGTCCCCGGTGGAGACCCAAACATCGCGCATGTAAAAGTAATGAACAGCAGCTACCAAAGTGACCAGTCCAGACACGGTCAAGGATGTTTTCCACTTGGCCGACACGCGGTCACGTTCAAGGAAGAAAAACACGGTCGAGGCCACCAAGGCCATGGAAATCAACCAAAACGAGATGCCCACAAAGTCGTCGGGTTTGAGCAATTCCGAAGTGGCTGCGGCTGCGTGGGTGCTGAAGACGGCCGCCATCACGCCAGTCGTGGCGAGAGCGGTGGCCTTGGGCCAAATAGGATGGATCATGGTGTGGGTTTCCTGGAGAAAAATGGGGTGAAAAGGGCCAGCTGCCGGTGCCGACTTACCGTCGTCAGCGCCGCGCCTTGGAAGAGAACCTGAGCTTGGCCCGCAGAAATGGGTCAGGTAGAGCAGGTCCGGGGTTGCTGCTGCCCTTCATGTCATCCAAGACCATGGACCCTTCGCAAACACGAAGGCGCACCATCTTCTCGAACAGCCACAACAGCTTGGGTGTTTCAACTTACATGCGAAAACTCGGGGCTACGGCGTGGGCCCCTGGTCGCGAAAAGATCAATGTTCGTGGTCAACGTCGGGGCTAAAGTCATACTATTGAGCTTCTCATAACAGATGACACTACCAAAGCGTAGCTTGCATCCAGCAAG
>NZ_CALBEX010000382.1 GCF_937889215.1 uncultured Limnohabitans sp. | reverse complement strand
TGGCCGCTGCGCAGCCCACCCGCGCTGCAGAAGCTGCCAAGCCCCAGCCGGTAGATGCAAACCACGCCCTACCGCCCCGTGATGCCCGGCCTGCAAGAGGCCGACCAGCAAGCGGCCTTCGAATCTTTGCGCACGGGCGATTTCAAACCCAAAATTGACTCGGCCACCGGCCAGCTCACGGTGCCCAGCGACCGTTTCCACGAGGCCCGCATTTTTCTGGCCTCGCAGGGCTTGCCCAAAGCCGGCGCCACAGGCCTCGATGGCCTGAAAGACCAGTCGTCCATGACCACCAGCCAGTTCATGGAACAGGTGAAAGTGAACGCCGCCATGGAACAAGAGTTGGCGCGCAGCATCATGCAAATTGGCAGCGTGCAAAGTGCCCGCGTGCACTTGGCCACGCCCAAGCAAAGCGTGTTTGTGCGTGACCGCACGCCGCCCAAAGCGTCGGTGGTGCTGGCCCCCTACCCGGGCCGTGCCGTGTCCGCCTCACAAGTTCAAGCCATCGTGCACCTGGTGTCGTCCAGCGTGCCCTACCTCACACCCGACCATGTCACCGTGGTGGACAACGTGGGCAAGCTGATGACCGAGTCGGCCACCGAACAAAAACTGGGGCTGACCTCGGCCCAAGAGCAGCACAAGCAGCAAATGGAAGAAGTGCTGCGTTCCCGCATTGTGCAAATTTTGTCGCCCATGGTGGGCGAAGCCAATGTGCGTTCGCAGGTCAACCTGTCGCTGGACTTCACCCAAACGGAAAGCACCACCGAAGATTTTGACAACCGCGAAAAAGGCCCACGCACCCGTTCTGAGGTGTTGGCCGAAGACCGCGCCGCTGGCCGTTCTGCCGAAGGCATCCCCGGCTCATTGGCCAACACGCCACCACCCGACCCCACGACCACCAACAGCACGCAAGTGGACGCCACCAAGGGCCAAGCCGACGCAAACACCAAGCTCAGCAGCCGCTCAACACGGAACTACGAACTCGACCGCACCGTGCGCCATGTGCGCAACGCCAGCGGCGGGGTGATGAAGGTCAGCGTGGCCGTGATCGTGAACGAACGCCCTGCGCCCCTGCCGGCTGAAGGCACGGCAGCAGACCCCAATGCGCCCAAGAGCGTGGCCTACACCCCACAAGAGCTCGATCAGATGCTGCAAGTGGTGCGCGGTGTGGTGGGTTTTGACCAAACGCGTGGCGACAACGTGACCGTGGTGCCTGCCCGATTTGAAGCACCCGCAGCACTGGAAACCATTCCTTGGTACGTGGAGGACACAGTCCAGTCCGGCATCTCCAGCGCTTTGGTGGCCATCAGTTTCATCGTGTTCATGTTGATCGTGGTGCGCCCCATCATGCGCAACATCACCGCCTCCAAGGCCATCGCTGAGGAAGAGAAAGCCAAAGCCGCGCTGGCAGACGGCGAGCTGAGCGCAGAAGACATGAAGATGATCCAGATTGGCGAGGGCGAGAGCCTAGAAGAGATCAAAGCCAAGCTCAAGCCCAAAAAGTCGAGCATCAGCATCGACATGCTGGACACGGCCAACACCTACGACGACAAAGTGGCCCTCATCCGTATGCTGGTGGCCGAAGACTCGGGCCGAGTGGCCAACGTGCTCAAGGGCATGATCAAGGTCTCTTGACCGACTCAAGGAACAACAAAAATGGCTACGAAAAAAGACACCGACAAAGACGCCAAAGGCAAGGACGCCAAAGGCAAAGATGCCAAGGGCAAGGACGGCAAGGACACCAAGGTGGTGGCATCGGCCACGGGTGACGCACCCATCGTGATGACCGAAGAGCTGCAAGAAGAGCTGGACGCCCTGACGGGTGCACAGCGCGCAGCGGTGCTGATGCTGTTGCTCGGTGAGCAGCAAGCGGCCGAGATCATTCGCTTCCTGAATCCCAAAGAGGTGCAGTCGCTGGGCGGCGCCATGGTGTCGGTGGCCGACTTGTCGCAAGAAGCCGTGAACATCGTGCTCGACGAATTTGTGGCCATGCTGAAAAAGCAGACCAGCCTGGGTCTGGGCACGGGCGACTATGTCGAAAAAGTGATGAAACGCGCCCTGGGCGACGACAAGGCCTCTTCGGTGCTCAGCCGCATCATGCCGGGCCAAGGCAGCAAGGGCCTGGAAATCCTGAAATGGATGGACGCCCGATCGATTGCCGACATGATCCGCAGCGAACACCCGCAGGTCACGGCCATCATTTTGTCGGTGCTCGAATACGACGTGGCAGCCGATGTGCTGAACTTCTTGCCGCCTGAAGCCCGCCCCGAAGTGCTGCAGCGCATTGCCAGCTTGGAGACGGTGCAACCGTCGGCCATGGAAGAGCTGGAATCGATCATGAAGAAACAGTTCGCCAGCAACTCCTCGGCCAAGTCGTCGAGCTTTGGCGGCATCAAGGCGGCGGCCAAGATCATGAACTTCGTCAAGGTCGATTTGGAGTCCTCCATCATGGGCGGCCTGTCGCAGCTCGACCCCGAGTTGATGCTGAAGATCCAAGACAACATGTTCACCTTCGAGAACTTGGTGGGCGTGGACAACCGCGGCATCCAGGTGCTGATGCGCAATGTGGAGCCGGACATGCTGATGACGGCGTTGAAGGGTGCGCCCGAATTCGTCAAAGAGAAATTCTTCGGCAACATGTCGGCGCGTGCGCGGGTCATGTTCATCGACGAGATGGAGGGCAAGGGCCCACTGCGCATCACCGATGTGGAAGAAGCGCAAAAGACCATCATGCGTTTGGCACGCAAGCTGTCCGATGCGGGCGATCTGGTGCTGGCCGGACGGGGAGACGACTTTGTCTGAAGCCCGAGGACCAGCAGGCGGTTGGAGTGCCAACCCTTTGCTCAATGGCAAAAGCCAAGCCCCTGCTTTCTTGCGCACCCAGTGGGACGAAGCCAAGGTGCGCTCGTTTGGCCCCTGGCGCGTGGCCGATCGCACCGAGCCCACCGACGCCCTGACCCTGCCCGCGCCCTTGAGCGTGAGCGAGGCCGAGGAAGACGGCCTGGCCACGCAAACAGAAAGCACCGACACAACCGAGTTGAGCGCACCAGAGCCTGAAGATGCCCGCGTCTCGGAGGCGGCCTTGGCGGCTTTGCAAGACGAAGCCTACCAACGCGGCCTCAAGGAAGGCCAAGCGCAATTGCACGCCGAGATGGATGCCGAACGCGCCAAGGAGCGCGAACTCATCCGCCACCTGGGCATTGAGCTGCGCAGCATCAGCCAAGACCCCCAGCGCTTTTTTGAGCCGCTCAAACGCTTGTCCTTGCACCTGGCCGAACAGCTGGTGCGGGCCGAGCTGCAAATTTCCGGTCAAGCCATTCAGGGCCTGATCCAGTCGTGCATTCAGCAACTCGATCACCCGGCGCAACCCGTGCAGGTGAGCCTGAACCCAGAAGACCTGAAACGACTGCAAGCCATGGGCGAGGCCATCACGGCCCACCTGGACCTGGAAGCCGACCCCTTGTTGCGACCCGGCAGCGTGCGTGTGCGCGTGCAAGACAGCGTGGTGCAAGACCTGATCGAACACCGCCTGGAGCCGCTGGCGCGTCGCCTGCTGCCTCAGCCCGAGGCCTGGATGCAAACGTCCAGCCTGGTGCAAGACAAAGTGGACGCCATGCCCGAAAGCACGCCCAAACGCGACTGGAACCGCCAAGTGATTGACGTGCAGGACACCGACGTCAAAACCACCGACGCTGACGCGCCCGACGAGGGCACGCCCGACCAGGACACGCCCGCATGAACTTCGATCTGGAAGTCAACCAACTGATCGGCGGCCTGCATGCCCCCGAGCCCCAGCGCAGCGGCACTTTGGTGCGGCTGGTGGGCATGCGGTTGGAAACGCGTGGCCTGATGGCGCCGCTGGGCGCGTGCTGCGAGATCGTGGGCCAAATGGGCCACCGGGTCGAGGCCGAGGTGGTGGGCTTCAACGATGAAACGCTTTTTTTGCTCCCCTTCACCGAGCCGCAAGGCATTGGTCCGGGCGCACAGGTGCGCGTGCTCAGCCACACCTCGCAAGTGAGCTTGGGACCCGATTTGCTGGGCCGCATCATCGACGGACGTGGCCAACCGCTGGACGGCAAGCCGCCACCGGAATGCCGCGATGTGCTGAGCCTGCAAGGTCGCCCCATCAACCCGATGGAGCGCGGCCCCATCAAGGAAGTGCTGGATGTGGGCGTCAAAGCCATCAACGGCATGCTGACCATTGGTCGGGGCCAGCGCCTGGGCCTGGTGGCTGGCTCGGGTGTGGGCAAGAGCGTGTTGCTGGGCATGATG
>NZ_CALBEX010000381.1 GCF_937889215.1 uncultured Limnohabitans sp. | reverse complement strand
AGGCACCGGTAACCAGCACGGTTTGTCCGCGCAAATCCCCGCTCAGGCGCTCTGCCAAGATCACGGCCTGCACCGCCGTCAGGCCCGGTATGCCCATGCAAGCACCGGCTTCGAAATCGGTGCCTTCTGGCAAGGTCACGGCCTGGTCTGCAGGCAAAGCGATGCATTCGGCACAGGTGCCCAATGCGCGCTGCCACTGGCCGTTCCATAACCACACCCGCTCGCCCACGCGCGATGCGGGCACGCCAGCACCCACAGCTTCGATCACGCCAGCGCCGTCGCTGTGCGGCACGATCAATGGGTCATTCACCGGTCGGGCGCGGCGCGACTTGACATCTGAAGGGTTCACGCCGGAAGTGGCCAGGCGCACCAGCACCTCACCGGCCTGGGGAATGGGTGTGGGCAAATCGCCCACCTGCAACACATCTTGGGCTTCGCCGTTGCGGCTGTACCAGGCTGCTTTCATGAAAGGTCTCCTTGGAATGGGGAAAAAGGCCTGCTCAGGGCCAGCAGCTCCACGAGCGCTTGAAGCCCGTGCGGAACATGCCCAAGCGAATCAGCAAGAAAAAACGGGTCGGTGTTCAGTTGGCAGTTCATCAACCTGTGATTTGGGCCGGCCATCTTACCGGCCACCTGCCCACGCAACTGTCACGCGCCTGTCCTGCACTGGGCCGAGCTGGGCCGAGCGGGCCGTCCACCCCATTCAACGGCGCATCAAGGTCGTCTCAAGGCCACGCTCAGCGCATCGACGTGCAACGCCCAACCGCTGTCTTGCAGCAAGCTCTCTCGCAAAAAGACCGCCTGCGCCGGACTCCAAAAATCGGCATCGGGCAAGGCCACCGCACCAGACAAGGGGCTGTGCCCTTGCAGAAACTGCGCGATGCTGCCGTCATCGCTAGGCAGTCCCAGTTGCGCAAAAAGTTCATGAAAAGAATGTTGCGTCGTCTCCATCTCTGTCTCCTGTTGGGGGGCCTGAGCAGCCCCGTCCCATTGACCAAGGCTTGTGCTCGGACCTCGATTGGGTCGAATTCATGCCGGGC
>NZ_CALBEX010000380.1 GCF_937889215.1 uncultured Limnohabitans sp. | reverse complement strand
TGAACAAAATGTCAAAACGCATGGATCTTTCCATGCTCATCGTCTCGGGGGGGGCATCGAGCCGGACCATGGCGGCATCAAACCGCCACATTTCTCGCTCCAAGTTTGTGATGATGGCGGACATGGAGTCCTCTTGCAAACGCGCCGCTGCCTCCAGGGCCTGAGCTTGACGCCATTGCACCGTGGTGGCCACCACCAAGGCCGCGATCACCCCAGCAGCGACCCACGCCAAGCCCCAAAAAAATCGGGAAGGTGCCAGGTTTGAGGGGTTTTCAACCTCTGAGACGGCTGCGGACGGGTGCATCACTCCACCTCAATGGCCTTGAGTTGCCAAATGGAGCGCTCGTAATAAGTTTTGTGCTGAAGTTCCTTTTTGGCATCAAAGGGGTAAACGATGAACAAAGGCCCTTTGGTGCGAACAGGGATCGGCTGGCCATTCATCTGCACCGCCACCACAACATCGTGCTCAAGCGCATCCGACAGAGGCAACTTCACCCGGTAATCGTTCAGAGCGACCGCCCTAATCTGCTCGCCTTGCGCTTTGACCAGTGCCATCACATCCCGAAGCAAGGGCCCCGTGAAGGTCACAGGCTGTTGTTCCCAAGGCATTTGTGTGGTGAAGCTTTTTTGGGGCAATGCTTGCAAGGCGGCCATGTCCAAAGCGGCCACTTGCCCTTGGTTGTGCCAAGCAATGCGTCCTGAGATTTGCAACACGACAGGACTTTTGTGTGCCTCTTGTGCCCAAACGACCCCGCCGACGAACACCCCAAACAGAGCCACCATCAGGCCGAACAGAGCGCACAGTTTAGGCAGCCATGTTTTTGATTTTTCGCGGACTTCCAACAAATTGTTGAGGTGCATGATCGATTTCCCGTTATTCATCAATTGAGCAATTAAGAATTATATTTCCAGATTTAAAACACTAAAAATAATTTGTTTCAGAATGTAAAAGTGATTGCCAAATGCCTCAACCCACAGCCGATTCGGCCGGCCTGAGGCCACTGGTAGCATGTTGCCCATGCTGCACCACGCCATCGCCCCCACCGCCGAAGTCCGTTCCACGGTCCTGCATGCCCGTGGCCTGACTGGCGGACCGGGACCACTGGCGTTGTTCCATCAAGTGGATGTGCGCTTGCCCGCTGGCGTGTCTGCGCTCGTGGGTGATGAGGGCGTGGGCAAGACGAGCCTGATGCGTTTGCTGGCGGGCGACTTGGCGGCCACCGCTGGGGAACTGTGGGTAGGGGGCGGACTTGTCCCCTTGTCTCGCCCGCAAGCGGCCTCGGTGCTTTGGCTTGACCTGCGCCTGCCGCTGCACGACGAAGACACGCCTGAGGTGTTCTGGACCCAATTGCGACAGTATTTGCCAGATTGGTCGCCAGAGATGCAGCTCAGTTTGGTGACCGATTTGCAATTGAAACCACACCTGGGCAAGCGATTGAACATGCTGTCCACCGGCAGCCGACGCAAAGTGGGACTGGTGGCTGCATTGGCTTCGGGGGCACAGGTCACCCTGATAGACCAGCCTTTTGCCTCACTGGACACGGCCTCCATACGCGGCATCCAAAACGCACTGCGGGCAGTCGCTCAGCACCCTGTG
>NZ_CALBEX010000379.1 GCF_937889215.1 uncultured Limnohabitans sp. | reverse complement strand
TTTTGGTCAGCAATTCGGCACGTTGGCCGTAGCTCAGGGCGCGCAGGGCCGCGCCGCCCTGTTCGCGGGCAAAACCGAAGCCTTCGGCCAAGTCGATACCCGCACTGGACACGCGGGCCAGCTCGGCACCCAGTACCGGGTCAAACATCGGCGTGCCTGCGCCGGTGCCGGTTTGCCAGCAGCCTGCGAAAAAGTTGGGGAGCAATGCGGTGGTCATGGGGTGCTTTCCAAAAGGTGATGGGGGCGTGCATGCCGTGGCAGGCCATAAAAAACTGTTCTTGATGTCCAGTTGGCGGTATAAACAATGGTTAATGCATTATTGTGCTTGCCTTGTAGTATGCAATAAAGTGCATGTTTTGGGATTGTTGAAATAAAAGGGTTTTCCCTTAGTTGTTGATCAAAAGTTACACATGACCAGTCAAGAACCCACATTGTTGGAAGCAGTCGAGTCGGAGACCAAGCGCAGTCCATTCCTGGAGGCGCTGGGTGAGCGCGTGCGCACTTTGCGTTCGCGTCGGGGCATGACGCGCCGGGCTGTGGCGCTGTCCGCCGATGTGTCCGAGCGTCACCTCGCCAATCTGGAGTACGGCACCGGCAACGTTTCGGTGTTGGTGCTGCTGCAAGTGGCGCAGGCCCTGCAATGTTCTCTGGCCGAGTTGCTGGGTGATGTGACCACCACCTCGCCCGAGTGGTTGCTGATCCGTGAGTTGCTTTCCAAGCGCAGCGAGGCGGACCTGCGCCGCGTCCGCGTGCAGTTGGGTGAACTTTTTGGCGAAGGCGGTACCGCACAAGAACGCAAAAACCGGATTGCCTTGATTGGTTTGCGCGGTGCCGGGAAAACCGCGCTGGGCCAGCGCTTGGCTGACGATTTGGGCTTTCCGTTCATTGAGTTGAGCCGGGAAATCGAGCAGTTCGCAGGTTGCCAAATCAGTGAAATCCACAACCTCTACGGGGCCAACGCTTATCGCCGCTATGAGCGCCGCGCGCTGGAAGAAGCCATTCAGATTTACCCCGAAGTGGTGATCGCCACGCCTGGTGGCTTGGTCTCGGATTCGGCCAACTTCAATGTGTTGCTCTCACACTGCTCCACCGTGTGGCTGCAGGCCGATGCGGCGGACCACATGGACCGCGTAGCGGCGCAGGGCGACATGCGGCCCATGGCCGCCAGCCGCGAGGCGATGGAAGACCTCAAACGCATCTTGGAAGGGCGCTCAGCGTTTTATTCCAAAGCCGACTTGGCCATCAACACCAGTGGCCGCAGCGAAAACCAGGCCTTTGACGCCTTGCGTGCTTCGGTTCGCCAGCATTTGACCCTTCCCGTATGAAGGGTGAGTAAAAACGCATTTCTCAGGGTAAGTACTTATGTAATGCAGTAAAGTGCACGTTGCGGAGGTGGATGACCTGCATTAAAATTCAGTCCAACATGCAATTAAATGCATTTTTGACCGACATCAACATCTACTTTCCGCAACGGAGACATCGGCATGACGCAAGCTTTCCAGGTTGACTACCAAACCAACCCCGCGCAATACAAACACATCAACCTGGCCTTTGATGGCGAGATCGCCACCTTGTCGATCAACATCAACGAAGACGCCGGCATCCGCCCTGGCTACAAACTCAAGCTCAACAGCTACGACCTGGGTGTGGACATCGAGTTGCACGACGCATTGCAGCGCATCCGCTTTGAGCACCCCGAAGTGCGCTCGGTGGTGGTGACCAGCGCGCGTGACCGCGTGTTCTGCTCGGGTGCCAACATCTTCATGTTGGGCGTGTCCACCCACGGCTGGAAAGTGAACTTCTGCAAGTTCACCAACGAAACCCGCAACGGCATCGAAGACTCCAGCAAGCACGACGGCCTGAAATTTGTGGCTGCTCTGAACGGTGCTTGCGCGGGCGGCGGCTACGAGCTGGCCCTGGCCTGCGATGAAATCGTGCTGGTCGACGACCGCTCCAGCGCCGTGTCGCTGCCCGAAGTGCCACTGCTCGGCGTGTTGCCTGGCACCGGTGGCTTGACCCGCGTGACCGACAAGCGCCATGTGCGCCACGACCTGGCCGACATTTTCTGCACCAGCGTGGAAGGTGTGCGTGGACAAAAAGCCGTGGACTGGCGTCTGGTCGATGCGATCGCCAAGCCGGCCGTGTTCAAGCAAGCCGTGCAAGCCCGCGCCACCCAATTGGCCGCTGGCAGCATCCGCACCGCAGGCGTCAAAGGCGTGGAATTGACGCCGCTGAACCGTACGATTGCAGCCGACGCCCTGACTTACGCCAACGTCACCGTGGAAATCGACCGGGCCAAGCGCATCGCCACCTTCACCGTCAAGGCCCCTGCCTCTGCTCAGCCCACCGACATCGCCGGTATTGAAGCCGCAGGCGTGAACTGGTGGCCTTTGCAAATGGTGCGCGAACTCGACGACGCCATCCTGCACATGCGCACCAACGAACTGGACATCGGCACCTGGGTGCTCAAGACCTCGGGCGACGCTGCTGCCGTGTTGGCCTCGGACGCGACCTTGCTGGCCCATAAAGACCACTGGTTGGTGCGTGAAACCATTGGCCACCTTCGTCGCACTTTGGCCCGTCTGGACGTGTCTTCGCGCAGCCTGTTCGCTCTGATCGAAGAAGGCACTTGCTTTGCGGGCACCTTGGCCGAACTGGCGTTCTGCGCCGACCGGGCTTATATGCTGGCGCTGCCTGACGACGCTGACAAGGCGCCCAAGCTGCAACTGAGCGAGATGAACTTCGGTTTCTTCCCCATGGTCAACGACCAGACCCGCCTGCAGCGCCGCTTTTACGAAGAAGTGCCCGCCATGGAAGCCGCTCGCGGTGCGATTGGCCAAGCGCTGGACGCCGACGCCGCACTGGCGCTGGGCC
>NZ_CALBEX010000378.1 GCF_937889215.1 uncultured Limnohabitans sp. | reverse complement strand
GTGAAAACAAGGTCTTGTACGCCGCTGTGGTGAACGATCTGCACCGTGCGGCAGGCCGCTCGGGCGTGGGCGCGGTCATGGGCAGCAAAAACCTCAAGGCCATAGCCGTGCGTGGCACCAAGGGCGTGGGCAACATCCGTGACCCCAAGGCCTTCATGAAGGTGACCTTCGAGAAGAAGAAAATCCTTGCCGACAACGCCGTCACTGGCCAAGGCCTGCCCGCTTACGGCACCCAGGTGCTGATGAACGTGATCAACGAGATGGGTGCTTTGCCCACCCGCAACCACCGCGATGTGCAGTTCGAAGGCGCGAAAGATATTTCTGCTGAAGCCATGGTCACCCCACGCGAGAGCGACGGCAAAAAGCACTTGGTGACCAACCAAGCCTGCTTCGGTTGCACCATCGCTTGCGGCCGCATCAGCCGCATGGACGAAGGCCACTTCACCGTGCAAAACAAGCCCCAATACTGGGGGGCCAATGGCGGCCTGGAGTATGAAGCAGCTTGGGCGCTGGGCGCGGCCAACGGCGTGAACGACCTTGAGGCCTTGCAGTACGCCAACTTGTTGTGCAACGAAGAAGGCTTCGATCCCATCAGCTTCGGCGCCACGGTGGGTGCGGTCATGGAGCTTTACGAGATGGGCGTGCTGACCCAAGAACAACTGGGCATTGACGCCAAGTTCGGTTCGGCCCAGGCTTTGGCCCACTTTGCCGAAATCACCGCCAAGGGCGAAGGCTTCGGCGTTGAAATTGGCCAGGGCTCCAAGCGCTTGACGGCCAAGTACGGCCACCCCGACTTGTCAATGAGCGTCAAAGGCCAGGAATTCCCCGCCTACGACGGTCGCTCGATCCAGGGCATTGGCCTGGCGTACGCCACTTCCAACCGCGGTGCTTGCCACCTGCGCGGCTACACCATCGCATCCGAAGTGCTGGGCATCCCGGTCAAGACCGATCCTTTGGAGCACGAAGGCAAGCCCGAGCTGGTCAAGGCTTTCCAGGACGCCACTGCCGCTTTCGACTCGTCGGGTCTGTGCGTGTTCACCACTTTTGCCTGGGGCGTGGCCGATCTGGCACCGCAACTGCAAGCGGCGTGCAACGACGAATACACCACCGAAGAGCTGGAAAAAATCGGTGAGCGTATCTGGAACATGGAGCGCGAGTTCAACAACGCCGCAGGCTTCACCAAGGCCGACGACAGCCTGCCTAAGCGCCTCTTGACCGAAGCCGCCAAAACCGGCCCGTCCAAAGGCAAAGTGAGCATGTTGCCCGAGATGCTGCCCAAGTACTACGCTGCCCGCGGCTGGGACAGCGAAGGCCGCCCGACGGCAGAGACCAAGGCGCGTCTGAGCCTTTGACCCGCATGCCTTGGACCTTGCGGGAAACCGGTTGTGGTTTAACCGCTGGGTCTGGGGCTTGATTGGATTGTGCAGCGGCCTTGAGTGGCCGCTGCCTGCTTTTGGAGTTGAACATGCACCACGTCATTTTGGGCGCAGGCCCCTCCGGCGTCATCGCTGCTGAGACCTTGCGCAAACACGCGCCCGCTGACACCATCACCTTGGTGGGCGACGAGCCTGATGCGCCTTATTCGCGCATGGCTATACCTTATTTGTTGATTGGCAACATCGACGAACGCGGCACTTACCTGCGCAAGAGCGACTCGCACTTCGAAGATTTGCGCATCAATCAAGTCAAGGCCAAAGTGACCCGCGTCGATGCGGCTGGCAAAACGGTGCAATTGGACAATGGCCAGTCCCTGGCTTTTGACAAGCTGTTGATCGCCACGGGCTCACACCCGGTGCGTCCGCCCATTGCGGGCATGGACTTGCCCGGCGTCCACCCCTGCTGGACGCTGGAAGACGCCCGCGCCATCCAGGCGCTGGCCAAGCCCGGTGCCCGTGTGTTGCAAATGGGCGCGGGCTTCATTGGCTGCATCATCATGGAAGCGCTGGCGGCGCGTGGCGTCAAGCTCAGCGTGGTGGAGATGGGCGACCGCATGGTGCCCCGCATGATGGGCCCGGTGGCTGGCGGCATGATCCGCGACTGGTGCGAGGCCAAAGGCGTGCAGGTGTTCACCGGCACCAAGGTCGAGGCCATCAGCCAAGGCGGTGGCGCAGAAAAAGGCTTGCTCGGCAAATTGGCTTCTGCGGTGGGCTTGGCTTCTGACGCCGCCAGCGCCGCGCTGCAAGTGCGCCTGTCCAACGGCCAAACCGTCGAGGCCGATCTGGTCATCAGCGCCACAGGTGTGCGCCCGGCCATTGGTTTTTTGAAAGACAGTGGCATCACCTGCCTGCAAGGCGTGTTGACCGACCAGCACCTGCAAACCAATGTCCCCGGCATTTACGCCGCAGGCGACTGCGCTGAAGCGTTTGACATGGTCAGCGGCAAAACCATTGTGAGCGCCATTCAGCCCAATGCGGCCGAGCAGGCCCGCGTCGCCGCGTTGAACATGGTGGGCCAAAAAACCGCACTCAAAGGCGTGACACAAATCAACGTGCTGGACACCTTGGGTTTGATTTCTACGAGCTTTGGCAACTGGGAAGGCGTGTCTGGCGGCCAGTCGGCCGTTCTGACCGATCAGGATGCCGGAAGGCACCTGAGTCTGCAGTTTGAGGGCGATGTGATGGTCGGCTGCAACAGCGTTGGCTGGACGGAGCATGTGGGCGTGATGCGTGGCTTGGTCGAAGGCCAGATCCATTTGGGCGACTGGAAAGACCGGCTGATGCATGACCCGACCAAGCTCATGGACGCTTACCTCGACTGTGCGCAGGGTCAAGGTCGATGGAGCGGCGCGGCCGACGCGCGTCGCCGTTAAAGTCCGGGCCATTGACCTGACGAACCCCACATGAACATCACCTTCAAACTGTTTGCCACGCTCACCGACTATTTGCCCGCCGAAGCCCGGCGCAGCAACCAAGTCACGCTGAACGTGGCAGCTGACGCCAGCATCAGCCAAATCATCGAGCCCTACGGCATGCCGCCCAAGCTTGTGCATCTGGTGCTGGTCAACGGCAAATACATCAACCCCGAAGACCGGGGCACCACCACCTTGGTCGATGGCGACGTGTTGGCCATATGGCCGCCCGTGGCCGGGGGCTGAAGCCGCGCATGCAATCGAGCTACGCCGAACAGTTCCAGCGTGACATGGGCTGCACCGAGGCAGAGTGGCTGGGCTGGCTGCCCGCCGCCATGGGCGACTGCCCTTGGCAGCGCACAGGCACCACCGCCGTGACCACCATCGGGGCAGGTCGCTTGTATCTGCGCTGGCAAGTCATGCCACCCCGGGTGATCGCGCTCATGCGCATGCCGGTGCTGCGGGTGAATTTTGTGTTTGAGGGCTTGGACGCAGACCAGCGCTATGCATTCATGAAGCGCTTTGATCTTTACATGCAGCGCGGAGGCGGTTAGCGGGTCAACGGACCCAAAGCAGACCCACGGTTTTGAGTCCCAGCAGCGTCAGTGCCAGTGACCCAAACAGGTGCAGCGATGCGGTGCCGCACGCCAGTGCAAAACGCCCTTGCTGCAGCATGGCGACCACTTCGGCCGAGAAGCTCGAGAACGTGGTCAGCGCCCCTAAAAAACCGGTCACCAGAGCCAGCCGCCAAACCGGGTCGAGTTGGGGCAGCTGCTGGAACACGCCCACACACACGCCCACCAAGTAACCACCGATCAGGTTGGCCGCCAGCGTTCCCCAGGGCAGCAGACCAGCACTGGCGTTGGCCGGGCTGAGCCACACGCCCAACTGCCAGCGCGAGAGCGCACCCACACAAGCGCCAAGGCAAATCGCGATCACCGTGAGCATGGGCGGGTCCTTTCGGCTTCAGTTCAATGTTCGGGTGGATGGCTTTTAAAACGGCGGGTCTTCGGCGTCAGCCTCAGCTGCGCCGCTCGTGACGGTCGAGTTCACCACGGTGCGTGCCGGGTTGGGCAAAGCCTGATCGGCAGCCGCTGCGCCCAGTTCCATCTCGCCGCCCAAGGCTTCGATCAGGCTGTCGATCAGCGGCCCAAGTAAGCCCGTGGACAAGGCCACGTCGGCGTCAAAGCGGTCTTCGGTTTTGTCTGTGCCCGATTCGTCCATGACGCCGTCGAGGTATTGCACTTTTTTCAGCTGCAAGGTCTCGGTCAAGACAAAGGCCACGCGGCCGTCCCAGCTGAGCGCCAGTTGGGTGGGCAATTTGCCTTCCATGACGTGTTTGCGGACATCGTCGTTGGCCAGGTGGTGGCGTGTGAAGCGCACGCTGGCAGCGTCTTCGCCGGTGGACTTGAGCACAGTTTCGCGCTCCACCGTCAGGTCGGCGGGCCATTCGTCAGGCGTCTGCGCCAAGAGCCATTGCGTCATGGCCGCTTGGGGTGAGGTCAAGGTTTGGATGAGCGAGACCGACAGGCCGCCCATCACGTTCATCAGCGCTGACATGACTTCGTCGGCCTTGCCTTGGCTGCCCGCATTGAGCACCAGGCGGCGGTTCTCTAAGTCCATCCACACCAGCACGGTTGACTGTCGCGCGAAGGCCTGCGGCAACAGCGACAACAGCACGTCGTCCATCAGGTCGCGCTTTTCTTTTTTGCCAGGTTTGCGGCCCGTGGCGGCTTCTATTTCGGCGACACGTTCGTCCACCTTGCGGCGCACCACATTGCCGGGCACGGCCTTGGACTCGATCATCAGTTTCAGGATCCACTGACCAGAGACCGATTCGACCAGCGGGCCATGGGCCTCGCCCCGGGGCGGCACCCAGCCAATGGATTTGTCTTGGCTGGCGCCGCATTCCACAAACTGCACCGGCTCCAGCGCCGTTTGAACATCGGCGAGCGTGGGCGCAAAGCCTTCACCGATCCGGTAAACCATCACATTTTTAAACACAGCAATCCTCAAAGACTTCGGCGCGTGCATCGGCCGAACAAGGGGCTATCTTAGAGGATCAAGTAGACCTAATTGGGTGCTGTGATTCATCACATGCGAGAAGGCAGCCAAGTCACCAAGCCTGGAAACCACCAAAGCAAAGCCAAAGCCAAGGCCATGATGAAAAAGTAGGGCATGCACACTCGGGCGATCCATGTGATCTCGCGCTGGGTCATGCTTTGAAGCACAAACAGGTTGAAGCCCACAGGGGGCGTGATCTGCGCCATCTCGACCACGATGACCACAAACACGCCAAACCACAGCAGGTCAATGCCCGCGGCCGTGACAGTGGGCAAAATCACGCCCATGGTCAACACGATCATGGAAATGCCATCGAGAAAGCAACCGAGCAGCATGTAAAAAAAGGCTAGTGCAACGATCAGCACCGCAGGCGAGAGCTGCAGGGCTGTGACGTATTCGGCCAAATGCCTGGGCAAGCCGATGTAGCCCATCGACAAGGTCAGGAAAGCAGCACCGGTCAGGATCAGCGCGATCATGCAGTACAGGCGGGTAGCGCCCATCAGCGCTTCTCGAAAGGTGGCCCAGTTGAGCGAGCCTTGCACTGCCGACAGCAGCACGGCCCCCACCACCCCCACTGCCGCTGCTTCGGTGGCGGTGGCGATGCCGGTGTAAATGGTGCCGATTACCCCGCCGATCAGCAAGACCACAGGAATCAGGTGACGCGATTCACGCAGCTTTTTGCGCAGGCTCATGTGGTCGTCATGTCGTGGCACCTGGTCGGGGTTGCGCAAAGCCCAGACCATCAGGTAACCGCTGAACAAGCAGGCCAACATCAAACCCGGGACCACGCCCGCCACAAACAGTTTGGCAATGGACACTTCAGCGGCCACGCCGTAGACGATCATGATGATGGACGGAGGAATCAACAGGCCCAGCGTGCTTGCACCGCCCAACGAGCCGACGATTTTGTCGGCCGGATAACCGCGTTGCGTCAGTTCGGGGATGCTCATCTTGCCAATGGTGGCGCAGGTGGCAGCCGAAGAGCCCGAGACGGCCGCAAAAATGGTGCTGCCCAAAATATTGGTGTGCAGTAAGCGACCCGGCAAAAAGTTGACCCAGGGGGCCAGACCGCGAAACATGCTCTCGGACAATTTGGTGCGAAACAAAATCTCGCCCATCCACACAAACAGGGGCAGGGCGGTCAAGGTCCAGCTGCTGGCCGAGCCCCAAATGGTCAAAGCCATGGCATCACCTGCCGAACGGGTAGAAAAAAGCTCCATCCCGATCCAGGCCACACCCGCCAGCGTCAGGCCGATCCACACACCGCTGCCCAGCAAGGCGAACAGCGACACGATCAGCAGTGCCGTGATCAACAAATCATTCATGGCCCGTACCCTGTGCATGTTCACGCAAGCCGCGCCACTCAAGCCACCATTCATCCAGAAACGCCAGGCACAAGACCGTGCTGCCCAGCCCCATCAGAATTTGGGGGATCCACAAAGGGGTGGCGTCGTTGCCGGTGGACATGTCATGAAACACATGCGATTGCCAAGCCAGACGCCAGGCAAAAAAGCTCAGCAGCAAAGACATCACTGCCGCCACGGTCAAGGCCCACAACTCCAGCCGATGGCGAGCGTCTCCCGTCAGCCGACCCAGAATCAGGGTGACACGAATGTGTTCGTTGCGCTTGAGGGTGTGCGCCAAGGCCATGAAGCCTGCGCCAGCCATGGCGTAGCCGGCATATGCATCGGTGCCTGGCACATGAAAGTGCAGTAGTCGGCTGACGATGGACAGCAGCACCATCAAAAGCACGCCGATCATGAGCACGGCCGCCACTGCGGCAGCCGCTGAATAAACAGCATCCAGGGTTTTACGCATCACAAACTGTCCCGCAGGTCCTCAAACATTAACCGCCCCTTGCCACGCTGTGCGCGAACAAAGAGGCGGTGGCGATGGCTTTACTTGCGGAAAGCGTCCAGCATGGCTTGGCCTTCTGGCCCGGCTTTGGCCAGCCATTCTTTGACCATGGTCTCGCCGACTTTTTGCATGTCGGCTTTGAGTTGGGCCGAGGGGGCCTCGATGGTCATGCCTTTGGCCTTGAGCACGGCTATGGTGTCGGTGTTGACCTTGCGCGAAGCGGTCCAGCCTCGGGTCTCCGCTTCCACGGCTGCTTTGACCACCGCGTCTTGGGTGGGCTTGTCGAGGGCATCAAAGGCTTTTTGGTTGACGATGATGGCGTTCTTGGGCAACCAGGCTTGCACGTCGTAGTAATACTTCATGTGTTCGTAAAGCTTGCTGTCGACGCCCGTTGCGCCCGATGTCATGTTGGCTTCCACCACTCCGGTGGCCATGGCCTGAGACAGTTCTGCCGCTTGCACCGTCACGGGTTGCGCACCCACCAATTCTGCAATGCGCGATGTCGAGGGGCTGTAGGCACGCCATTTGCTTCCCTTGAGGTCGGCGGCACTTTGGATGGGCTTTTTGCTGTAAATGCCCTGTGGGGGCCAGGCCACGGCGTACAAGAGCTTCATGCCTTGTTCGGCCAGTTTCTTTTCCAGGAAGGGGCGTTGCGCTTTGTAAAGTTTGATGGACTCGTCGTAGCTGGTGGCTAGAAATGGCAGGCCGTCAGCGCCAAACATCTGCCATTCATTTTGGTAGGCCGCCAACAAAATTTCACCCATCTGGGCTTGGTTGCCTTGCACGGCGCGCTTGATTTCGGGTGCTTTGTAGAGCGAGGCGCCGGGGTGGACGGTGATCTTGAGTTTGCCGCCCGAGGCTTTGTCCACATCGGCAGCGAACTGGTTCAGGTTGACCGAATGGAAGTTGGTGGCAGGGTAAGCGGCAGGCAGGTCCCATTTGGTTTGGGCCGATACGAAGCCGGAAACAGCGAGCAGGCCAGCGAGCAGGCTGAGGTGAAGGGCACGACGTTGCATGAAAACTCCTGAGAAAGATGGAATGAACGGTCCTATGGCCAGTGCAAGAAAGGTGCCCGCTTTGCGCGCGCATCAGGTGCATCTGTCAAGGACTCACTGTAGGCAAAGTATCTGTGATTTGTGATCAGTACTTTCCCTTAATGTCAACAAATTGTTGGCAAATTGTCAGTAACAGACATAAACTTTGGCTCCTCAATTGTCTGAAAATTCCCCATGCCGCGACAAAAATCAACCGCCACGGCGAATGCCAACCCCATCGTGTCTTCGGCCCATTTGGTTTCGCCC
>NZ_CALBEX010000377.1 GCF_937889215.1 uncultured Limnohabitans sp. | reverse complement strand
CCATCTGGCAGCTATCCGGGGCTGTGAACTTCAGGCTATAATATTAGGCTTCGCCTTGCTGCACCCCGACAGACGCTGGGGGCAGCTATTCCAACCATTTGGGTTAACCTCAAGGAGTCTCAATGCGTCATTACGAAATCATTTTGCTGATCCACCCCGATCAGTCCGAACAAGTGCCGGCTATGCTGGAGCGCTACAAAGGCATGATCACTGCCGGCGGTGGCAGCATCCACCGTGTGGAAGACTGGGGCCGCCGTCAACTGGCGTACCAGATCAACAAGCTGGGCAAAGCCCACTACTTGTGTGTGAACATTGAAGCCGACCAGGCTGTTATGGCCGAACTCGAGCACGCTTTCAAGTTCAACGACGCCGTGTTGCGTCACCTGACGGTGCTGAAGAAAAAAGCCGACGCAGGTCCTTCGTCCATGATGAAGACTGTCGAGCGCGAAGAAGCCCGCAAGTCCCAACAAGCCGAATTCGCCGCTTGACACGTGCCTGTTGAGGAGTGAACCGTACAGAACTGACCGCCTGTATTGCCGAGCAAGCCGCTTTGCGATACACCCCTGCTGGTTTGCCCGCTCTGGATTTGATTCTGGAGCACGCCTCTGAAGTACAAGAGGCCGGGCAAATGCGCAAAGTCCAGTTGAAACTTCGTGCCTTGGCCATTGGGTCATTGGCCGAGAGACTGGTCAAGCAAGCGGTTGGCAGTGTTTGGACGTTTCAAGGCTTTTTGGCCACCCCTCGACAAGGTAAAAGTGTCGTGTTGCACGTTCAAGAGTTTCAGCAAGATTAATTTCAGGAGGCCCCATGGCCACGTTCAAAAAATTCAACAAAGACAAGCGCCCCAAGCGCAACACCCAGTCGCTGCTGTTCAAGCGCAAGCGCTTCTGCCGTTTCACAGTGACCGGCGTCGAAGAAATCGACTACAAAGATGTGGACACCCTGCGTGACTTCATCGCCGAAAACGGCAAGATCATCCCCGCACGCTTGACGGGCACCCGTGCCATCTTTCAGCGCCAGCTCAACACCGCCATCAAGCGCGCACGCTTTTTGGCCATGTTGCCCTACACCGACCAGCACAAAGTCTAAGGAGTCCAACCATGCAAATCATTCTGCTCGAAAAGGTTGTGAACCTGGGTAATCTGGGCGATATCGTCAAAGTCAAAGACGGTTACGCTCGCAACTTCCTGATCCCTTCTGGTCGCGCTCGTCGTGCGACTGAAGCCAACAAGGCTGAGTTCGAAGCTCGTCGGGTTGAATTGGAAAAAGCCGCTGCTGCCAAGTTGGCCGAAGCCCAAGCCCAAGGCGAAAAGCTGTCCGGTACGGTGGTCAAGTTGTCGCAAAAAGCCGGTGTGGATGGCCGCTTGTTTGGTTCGGTGACCAACAACGACATCGCCGAAGAGCTCAACAAGCAAGGATACAAGCTGCTCAAGGCCCAAATCCGCATGCCCAATGGCCCCATCAAGGTTGTGAGCGATTCCACAGTGTCGGTGGCTTTGCACACCGACGTCGTGATCGACGTGACCGTGACGGTGTACGGCGAATCTGCTTGATTCTTGCCTGTTCCTGAAAAGCCGCCAGGCCTTGTGCTTGGCGGCTTTTTTTGTAATGGCTTTGTATGCCTGCATCACTTGTCCCGCTTTCATCACCGAATGTCCAAAGCTTATCCACAGGCTTATGCCCGCGGTGATTCTTGTTTCGGGGCTAACATTGAGTTTTGAGATAAGCCAAACATGTCTGCTGTATTTGCCTCGCCCTTGAACACCTTTCCGTCGGACCTCTCGGCAGACAGTCAGGTGGCCAAACTCCGTGTTCCGCCCCATTCCATCGAGGCCGAGTCCAGTGTGTTGGGCGGGCTTTTGCTGGACAACGGGGCTTGGGACCGCGTCGGCGATCTGTTGGTGGATGCGGATTTTTATCGGCACGAACACAAGCTGATTTACGCCGCCATCGGCGCGTTGATCAATGCGTCTAAGCCCGCCGATGTCATCACTGTTAACGAGCAGTTGCAAAACCAGGGCAAGGCCGAGGAAATGGGCGGCTTGGGTTACTTGAACTCGCTGGCCCAATATGTCCCCAGCGCCAGCAACATTCGACGCTATGCCGAGATCGTGCGCGAGCGCTCGATCTTGCGCAAGTTGGTGTCCGCCAGCGATGAGATTGCCACCAACGCCTTCAACCCGCAGGGCAAGGCGATTGACCGGATCCTCGACGAAGCCGAGCAAAAAATCTTCAACATTGGTGAAGAAGGCTCGCGCATGAAGCAAGGCTTTCAATCGATGGACACACTGGTCGTGGAGTTGCTCGACCGTGTGCAGGAGATGGCCGATAACCCCAATGACATCACCGGCGTGCCCACCGGTTTTTACGATCTGGACCGCATGACGTCCGGTCTGCAACCGGGTGACATGGTCGTGCTGGCGGCGCGTCCTTCGATGGGCAAAACAGCTTTTGCCATCAATATCGCTGAGCACGTGGCCTTGAACGAAGGCCTGCCTGTGGCGGTATTTTCCATGGAAATGGGCGCATCGCAATTGGCTGTGCGGGTGGTGGGCTCGATTGGCCGAATCGACCAGGGGCATTTGCGCACAGGACAGCTCACCGACGACGAGTGGCCACGTTTGACAGAAGCCATCGAAAAGTTACGGACCGTGTCCCTGCACATCGATGAAACGCCGGGATTGACGCCCTCTGAATTGCGTGCCAACGCCCGTCGTTTGGCCCGGCAGTGCGGCAAACTGGGTCTGATTGTGGTGGATTACCTGCAGCTCATGAGTGGCTCAGGGGGCTCCGGTGGTGACAATCGGGCGACGGAGTTGGGCGAAATCTCACGTGGCCTGAAAATGCTGGCCAAAGAACTGCAGTGCCCGGTAATTGCCTTGTCGCAGCTCAACCGCAGCGTAGAACAGCGAACCGACAAACGCCCAATGATGAGCGATTTGCGCGAATCCGGTGCCATCGAGCAAGATGCAGACATCATCATGTTCATTTACCGTGACGACTACTACAACAAGGATTCCAAAGATCCGGGTGTAGCCGAAATCATCATTGGCAAGCAGCGCAACGGCCCAACAGGCACGGTGCGACTGACCTTCCTGAAGAACCTGACCCGCTTTGAAAGTCTGGCTTCAGGCCTCAGCGACGATTACTGAGTCCCAAAGGCTCTGCCCGAAAGGGCGTGGTCAAAGTGCATCGCTGGCAAAGTCAGCCAATCGGGAGCGTTCACCCCGTGCCAGCGTAATGTGGCCACCATGCGCCCAGCCTTTGAAGCGGTCTACGGCAAAGGTCAGGCCGGACGAGCCCTCGGTCAGGTAGGGCGTATCGATCTGGGCCAAATTGCCCATGCAGATGATCTTGGTGCCTGGGCCTGCCCGGGTGATCAAGGTTTTCATCTGCTTGGGGGTCAAGTTTTGGGCCTCGTCGATGATCACGTACTTGTTCATGAAGGTGCGCCCGCGCATGAAGTTCATGCTCTTGACCTTGATTCGACTCTTGATCAGCTCATTGGTCGCAGCGCGGCCCCATTCGCCTGCATTGCCGCCTTCGCCTTTGGCCAGAAACTCTAAGTTGTCGTCCAGCGCGCCCATCCAAGGGCCCATTTTTTCTTCTTCAGTGCCGGGCAAAAAGCCGATGTCTTCCCCCACGCTCACCGTGGCCCGGGTCATGATGATCTCGGTGTAGCGGCGGTCGTCCAGCACCTGTGTCAGGCCAGCTGCCAGCGCCATCAGGGTCTTGCCCGTGCCTGCTGTGCCGGCGAGGGTGACAAAGTCGACGTCCGGATCGGTCAACAAATTCATTGCGAAGTTTTGCTCACGGTTGCGCGTCGTGACGCCCCAGACCGCATTTTTCTGGTGGGTGAAGTCTTTTAGGGTCCGGAGTACGGCTGTTTTTCCACGTATTTCAGTCACGCGGGCATACAGGCTGGGCTCTCCTGGGGCCTCGAAGTAGACAAACTGATTCATGAACAGGCTGGGCACGATGGGGCCACTGATCCTGTAGTAGGTGTGCGTGCCTTGCTGCCAGCTTTCCACGGTCTTGCCATTTTTGAGCCAAAAGTCGTTGGGCAAAGCCATAGAGCCTGGGTACAGCAGGTCGCCGTCTTCCAGTGTCTTGTCGTTTTGGTAATCCTCGGCCTGCAGGCCCAGCGCACGGGCCTTGACGCGCATGTTGATGTCTTTGGAGACCAACACCACGTCGCGTGGCGCGTGCAACTGGCCCAGTGCCTTCACAACCCCCAGGATCTGGTTGTCGGCCTTACCCTGAGGCAGTGCCAACGGCAGGCTCAGGTCCAGCGCTTGGGTTTGGAAAAACAACTGGCCCATGGCATCGGTGTGGCCCGTGGTGTTCAAAGGCGAGCCTTTGCCCAGATCGGCGCCTTGAGCAGTGGCTAAGGCGTCCAGGGATCGGCTGGCTTGGCGCGCATTGCGGGCCACTTCGGTCATGCCTTTTTTATGGCCATCCAGCTCTTCCAACACGATCATTGGCAAGAACACGTCATGTTCTTCAAAGCGGAACAGGCTCATCGGGTCGTGCATCAGCACATTGGTGTCGAGCACAAACAGTTTGCTCGGACCGTGACGCCGTTTGCTGCGCGGGGCTGCAGCTGCGACGGGATGGGCTGTGCGTGCAGGGCTTGACTGCGGTGACACTGCTGCTGCCAGTGGGACGCTTTCTGCGGCAGTCGCTTTGCGAGATCTGGGTGGGCGCTTGGGGGAGGTGGCGGGCGACACTGAGTCACTTGTCACGGCCTCCACTCGGGTCTCGACTTGCACCAAAGGTTCGGGCGTGGTCGCCTCGTTGCTGTCTTGCGCAAACGCAGCATGGGTCAAACGGCTGGCGCGTTGGGTGGGTGCGGGTGGCAATGGCATGAGCGAGGGCCTCGTGGTAAGTGGAGAGTCAGGGCGCTGAAAAACAAAAAGCCGCCTGGAGACCGAGGCGGCTTTTGTGGAAATTCGAGTAAGGTCTACGGGTCAGCGGCATGAAATCATTATGCACGAGCCAAAAGACAAAACTCAGCAGTGGAATCAAGCCGCGGCAGTGGCTTTTTTCAGGTCTTTCACGGCTTGCAAAACTTCTTCAACATGGCCAGGTACTTTCAAGCCACGCCACTCTTGCTTGAGGGTGCCGTCTGGGCCAACCAAGAAAGTGCTGCGCTCGATGCCCTTGACCTTTTTACCGTACATGATTTTGTTTTTGACCACGCCAAACATGTGGCACATTTTCTCTTCGGTGTCGGCGATCAACTCGAATGGCAGTTCCAGTTTCGACTTGAAGTCATCGTGCGATTTCATGTTATCGCGTGACACGCCCAACACCAAGGCGCCTGCTTTCACAAAGTCTTTGTACTTGTCGCGAAACTGCATGGCTTCAGTGGTGCAGCCTGGGGTGTTGTCCTTGGGGTAAAAGAACAAAATGACGGTTTGACCTACATGAGAGATGTTCGAAACTTTCAGACCGCTGGTGGCGTTGGCTTCAAATTCGGGTAGGGGTTTGTTTAGAACGATCGCCATTGAACTTTATCTCGCTTGACTGGTTGAACGGGTGTCACCGTTGATGGGTGTCAATTTCGCTGAAGGCCATGGGCCCCGACAACCGTCTATTTTACCCTGAACCGCTGTTGGCATTTGTTTGGGCTGTATCTTTGAACAAGACCGGCTAAAAATGCAATCTTTAGGATTCGATCAAAAGCAGTGCGACAACTTTTCGACCTTCACTGGCCAAAATGTTGTAAGTGCGACATGCCGCAGCGGTGTCCATGGTCTCAACCCCGACGCCCTGATCTATCAAGGCCTGCAGCCATTGCGGCTGGGCAAATCTGAGTTTTTGACCGCTGCCAAAAAGGACCAGTTCAGCGCCGCTTTGTGCTGAGGGGCTAAAGTCATCTGCGCACAAACCTTCAAGCTGTGCAGGCCCCCATGGCGTTGGCGGCTGGTCTGGCAAGCTGCTGACAATCAGCGATTGCGTGTACCTTACTCCGTTCACTTCAATCCATTGCCGGTCGTAGGCATTGATGGTGGGTGCGTTGGATTTGTCGGGCTGTAGTTTCATGGCGTGGGGCTCTGGAGCGGGTAGATTTGCAATTAGAGGCCGCCCTCTGAAAGAAGCGCCAAATTGTTGTGCGAAATGTGGTCAAATTATAGGTTTTCTCCTGTACGCAACGCCTTCG
>NZ_CALBEX010000376.1 GCF_937889215.1 uncultured Limnohabitans sp. | reverse complement strand
AAGTGAAATGAACCTACCTCTGGAGAATAAGCATGTTGACCGAAGACGGCAAACACCTGTACGTGAGCTACGACGAGTACCACAACCTCATCGAAAAACTCGCCATCAAAATTCACCAATCTGGCTGGCAATTTGACACCATCCTGTGTCTGGCCCGCGGTGGCATGCGCCCCGGCGACATTTTGTCGCGTGTGTTTGACAAGCCACTGGCCATCATGTCCACCAGTTCGTACCGCGCCGACTCTGGCACGGTGCAGGGCCACTTGGACATCGCCCGCTTCATCACCACGCCCAAAGGCGAAATCGCGGGCAAAGTGCTGCTGGTGGACGACCTGGCCGACACGGGCCACACCTTGCGTGCGGTGGTGGACCAGTTGAAAAACAACTACCAGCCGATCACCGAGTTGCGCACCGCCGTGATCTGGACCAAGGGCGTCTCCGCCTTCAAGCCCGATTACTCGATTGAAGACCTGCCCACCAACCCCTGGATTCACCAACCTTTCGAGCCGTATGACACCATGCGTCCGGAAAAATTGATGGAAAAGTGGCGCGTTTGATGCGCTCAGGACATTCCCTGCTTTGACCTCAAACAGCCTCCTTTCGGAGGCTGTTTGCATTAGCATTCAAGGATGCAAAATTCACTTACGCTCCCCCAACGTCACCGGTCTGATCCACCACCCCTACACGCCGCCTGCCGGATTCAATGCCCCCCAGCCTGGCGTGTTCAAAGCCTCGACGGTGTATTTCCCCACTGTGGCCGACATGCGCCGGCGTGAGTGGAAAGACAAATCGGCCTACACCTACGGCCTGCACGGCACGCCCACCACCTACCAACTCGAAGAGCGCTTGTGCACCCTTGAGGGAGGGCTGCAGTGTGTGCTGGTGCCGAGCGGCTTGGCGGCTTTGGCCTTGGTGGCTTTGTCGGTCCTTCAAACGGGTGACGAAGTCTTGATTCCAGACAATGCTTACGGGCCCAACAAAGCATTGGCAGAGGCGGAGTTGCGTCACTTTGGCATCTCCCACCAGTTCTATGACCCGACCGACGTGCACGACCTGTCGCGCAAAATTGGCCCGCAAACGCGTCTGGTCTGGTTGGAGGCCCCGGGCTCGGTCAGCATGGAGTTTCCGGATTTGCCCGAGATGGTGCGCCGCTGCAAAGCCCAAGGCGTCTTGACCGCGCTGGACAACACCTGGGGGGCCGGTCTGGCGTTCAGCGCTTTTGACTTGTTGGGCGATGGGGCGGGAGGGCAGGGCAGTCTGGCGGTCGACATCAGCGCCCACGCGCTCACCAAATACCCCAGCGGCGGCGGGGATGTGTTGATGGGCAGCGTCATCACCCGCGACGCGGCCTTGCACCTGAAAATCAAGCTGTGCCACATGCGCTTGGGTTTGGGGGTTGCCGCCAACGATGCCGAGACCGTGTTGCGCTCTTTGCCCAGCATTGCCGTACGCTACGCGGCCCATGACCAAACCGCTCGCGCCTTGGCCAGTTGGTGGCAAGCGCAGCCGCAATGCGCGCAGTTGTTGCACCCAGCATTTGAAGGCGCGCCTGGTCATGCCCACTGGCAAGCAGTTTGCAACCGCACGCCCGGGGCTGGCTTGGCTGCAGGCTTGTTCAGCGTGATGATCGATGCCCGCTTCAGTCAGGCGCAAGTGGACGCATTTTGTGATGCGCTTGAGCTTTTTAAAATTGGCTTCAGTTGGGGTGGTCCCGTCAGTTTGGTGGTGCCTTACGAACTGGCGTCGATGCGTCAGGCCTGGCCTGCCCACCTGAAGGCGGGCACCTTGGTGCGGTTTTCCACAGGCTTGGAATCGGCGCAAGACCTGATCCTTGACTTGCATCAAGCTGTGCAGGCGCATCTGCCCATGGCCTGATCGCGAAGGCGACACACATCACCTGAAATTACGTATTTATGAACCGAATGGGGGCTTTCCTGAGTGCCCAAAGCATGCCTGTGGGGGTATTCTGAAAGCAATCTTTGATTGGCCAACGATTGCCTGCCCATGACCACTGAAACCAAGCCACTTGCACCCATCTCGGCTGAAGATGGGCATTTGCCCAACATGGCAACACCGTTTGCTCTGCCACCGCCAGAGGGCCCCCAATCGCACATGCGGCCTTTGCGTTTTGCGGACCCATTTCGTTGGTTGGGCAAAGGCTGGCAAGACCTCTTGCAGCACCCAGGCATCGCGTTGTTTTATGGCGTGTGCTTTTGGGGCATGGCGCAGGTGCTGGCCTTGGTGTTCAAACACAAACCCGAATACACCTTGTCTTTGGTGTCGGGTTGCTTGTTGGTGGGGCCTTTTTTGGCCATGGGTTTGTACGAAGTCAGCCGCAAACGCCAGCGGGGTGAATCCCCCGAGATGGCCAGCTCACTGATGTGCTGGGACCAGCACATTCGCAGCATGTCCATGTTGGTCTTGGTGCTCATGGTGTTGGAGTTGTTGTGGGGCCGCGCATCGCTGGTAGTTTTCGCGGTGTTTTTCAATACCGGTATGCCCTCGACCACGGGTGTGATGGAGGCGGTGTTCAACCCACAAAACATCGAATTTTTACTGGTTTACTTGGCTGTTGGCGGTGCCTTTGCAGCACTCGTGTATGGCTTGTCCGTGGTCTCTATCCCCATGATTTTGGACCGAGATACCGATGCCATATCGGCGGTGATCACCAGCATCCGGGTGGTTTTTGCCCATCCAGGTGTGATGCTGCTGTGGGGGCTTTTGCTGAGCGCTTTGGTGCTGGC
>NZ_CALBEX010000375.1 GCF_937889215.1 uncultured Limnohabitans sp. | reverse complement strand
CTAGCGTCAAGGGCTTGCCCAACCGATTCATTTACGGCACCAGCAAGGCGGCGGTGATTGGCCTGACCAAAAGCGTGGCCGCTGACTACGTGCGCCAAGGTGTGCGCTGCAATTGCATCTGCCCCGGTACCGTGGACACGCCCTCGCTGCAAGACCGCATCAACAGCTATGCCGACCCGGTGCAGGCGCGCAAGGACTTCATCAATCGCCAGCCCATGGGGCGGCTGGCGCAGGCGCACGAGATTGCGCCCATCGTCACTTTCCTCGCTTCTGACGAATCCATCTTCGCCACCGGCAATGCCTACATGGTTGACGGTGGCATGACCATTTGATTTTTCCGAAAGACAGACATGAACTTGTTGAACTTGAAAGGCCGTCACGCGGTCATCACCGGTGCAGCCACCGGTCTGGGTTATGCCATTGCGCAGCGCATGCTCGCCTCGGGCGCACGCGTCACCATCTGGGACCGCGATGCGGCGGGCATGGCCCAAGCGGCCGAACAACTGCGCCAAGGGCAGCTGGGCGCGGTGGTCAACACAGTGCAGGTCGATGTGGTCGACCACGCTTCGGTGGTGCAGGCCACCGCGCAAACCATCGCTTTGGCCGAGGTGGACGTGCTGGTCAATAGCGCGGGCATCACCGGCCCCAACGTCAAAGTGTGGGACTACCCGGTCGACGCCTGGAAGCAGGTGTTCGATGTGAACGTGCACGGCCTGTTCCATTGCTGCCGCGAACTCAGCGCCCACATGAAGGCGCGCAACTACGGGCGCATCATCAACATCGCCTCGGTTGCGGGCAAAGATGGCAACCCCAACGCCAGCGCTTACAGCGCGAGCAAGGCAGCCGTGATTGGTCTGACCAAATCGCTGGGCAAGGAGCTGGCCGACACCGGTGTGCGCGTGAACTGTGTCACCCCGGCGGCTGTGAAGACGGCGATCTTTGATCAAATGACGCCCGAGCACATCCAGTTCATGCTCTCTAAAATCCCGATGGCCCGCTTTGGCGAGCCTGAAGAAGTCGCCGCCATGGTGACTTGGCTGAGCACCGAAGAATGTTCCTTCTCCACCGGCGCGGTCTTTGACCTGTCCGGCGGCCGTTCCACTTATTGATTTTGTTCAAGCACTGAA
>NZ_CALBEX010000374.1 GCF_937889215.1 uncultured Limnohabitans sp. | reverse complement strand
ACGTGTAGTGCGCGCCCAGGTTGCGGCGGGCTTTTTCGTCCATGATGCTTTGGAACAAGCTGCCAAAAATCGCTGGGCTGATGGCCGACCAGTCCAGCGCACAGGCGTCCAGCAGGGCTTCGCGCATGGCGGTGCTGAAGTCGGCCATGGGCAAGGTTTCTTCAAACAGGCGGCCGTTGATGTATGCAAACTGGCCCAGCTGTTCGTCGATGTTTTTGCTGCGCTGGCTCTCGTGCGTGTTGAGCACCTGAAACAGTTGCCCCAGGCGCGGCCCCAGGTCCGAGCCGTCGGGCGCGGTGCGTTCTTCCACAAAGTCTCTGAACGATTGCGCGGGCTGAAAGATGCCCGTGTCGTCGGCAAACAAACAAAACAGCAGGCGCACCAGCAGCACCTCGAGCGCGTGGCCGCTGTAGCCGCTGGCTTTCAGGGCGTCGTGTAGACGGCCCATGCGTTCGGCGGCCTTGATGTTGACCGGGTCTTCCGATCGGATGTCTTGCACCTTGTAGCCCGCCAGCAGGCCAAAGAGCTTGACGTGTTTGTGCAGGTGCTTGAGTTCAAACTCTACCGTCTCGCCCGTGGCCAGGCGCCGCACCCGAAAGCGGGCAAAGTCGCACACCACCACCAGCTGGGGCAGGTCGCGCTCGGGCAGGTTGTGCAGGTAGCCAATGGCCTGGTCCACCGCGTCGTCCAGGCTTTTGCCGCGCGACTTGTGCTCCACCAACAGTACGCCGGGCCAAAACAAATCCACAAAGCCCTGCGCACCGCCGAGCTTTTTGACGTTCAGCTCAAAGGTGGCAACGCGTTTGTTGGTGATGCCAAAGATTTCAAAGAAGTCGATCCAAAAAGGCTTGGCCTGGCTGTCCTCGTTGCAGGCGTCGGCCCAGGTTTTGCTGAAAAGCAATGCCCTGGATTTGATTTCGTTCCAATTAAGAATGGTCTGCATAACTCCACAACCATCAGGGCATGGTGATCGTGAGTTAAGCGTACGTTGCCAGCATCCGATTGGATCTTGCCAGCGGTGAATTAGTGGCCGTCTCTACCGCTAAAAGGGCCCATCCATGAGCTCATGGGCCACTGAATTTGACGGTGAGCGCCTTCATCAAGCGCTTGGATCGGCTTTCGATACTCGCGGAACTTCTATCACACAGTCCGCACGACCATTCAAAGCAAGAGTGGCTCCAGGTCGTCCAAGAAAT
>NZ_CALBEX010000373.1 GCF_937889215.1 uncultured Limnohabitans sp. | reverse complement strand
TGTCGGCGGCAATTTCTTTGATCTTGGGATTGCTTGAATTTTTGGCCGCGTAGTAAATAGAGATGCCGTTGTTTGTGACGCTGATCTGGTTGTCCAAGAAAGCTTTGTTGTTGTTGGGGTCAAGCCAAGACAATGTGCCGGGGATGAAGGTGGCGTAAAGCTCTTTGGCGTATTCGAGAGCCTTGATGGTCTCGGGGCTGTTGATGACCACGTTGTTGTTTTTGTCCACCAGCTGACCACCGTGCGACCAGATCAACCAGTTGGTCCACAAGCCGTCGCCCGTGGCATTGCCCAGTGCCATGCCAGCGGGCGTGCCCTTGGCCTGCAAGGCCTTGCACATGGCCAAAAAGCCAGCCGTGTCTTTGGGGAAGCTGTCAAAGCCCGCTGCTTTGAGCATGCTGGTGCGGTAAACCATGTATGCACCGGCGGCGCCCAAGGCAATGCCGATCCATTTTTTGCCATCGGGACGCAGGTACGCTTCGCAGGCGGGGTACCAGCCTCCGTATTTCTTGCCTAAGTATTCGGCCAGATCGGTCACGTCCAGCAATTTCTCTGGGTAAAGGTTGGCATCGTCGTTGGTCGACAGAATGATGTCAGGGCCAGCGCCCGTGTTGGCAGCCACAGCAGCCTTGGGACGCACGTCTTCCCAGCCTTCGTTGTCGACTCTCACAGGAATGCCCGTTTTTTCAGTGAACTTCTTGACGTTGATCATGTAGGCGTCTATGTCGCCCTGCACAAAGCGGCTCCATCGCAGCACGCGCAGCTTGGCGTCCTTTTCAGGCTTGAAGCTGAGGTTTTGTGCGTATGCTGGCAGACTCAGTATGGAGCCTGCGCCAGCCATTGCGGCCATGCCCGCTGAGTTTTCCAAAAACTTTCGACGATTGAAATCGCTCATGTCATATCTCCTGTGGTTCTGGGGTTGGGGAATCGGTGATGTCAGTTGGCCAAAACCTTGCCGGTTTCAGCATCAAAAAGGTGCGCGCGTTGCAAGTCAGGCTGCAGGTGGATGGTGCGGCCCGATGCGAAGTCGTGGCGTTCCCGGAACACCGCCGACAGCTCAAAAGTGCCATGGCGGCAAGACACAAAGGTATCCATGCCGGTGGGCTCCATCACGGCCACCACGGCGGGGATGCCACCGGTGTTGACCAACTGAAGGTGCTCAGGACGTGTGCCGTAAACCACGCGCTGGCCATCCATGCCCGTGCTGGACAGGGGGGCGTCGATCAGCG
>NZ_CALBEX010000372.1 GCF_937889215.1 uncultured Limnohabitans sp. | reverse complement strand
TACGACTACCGCATGGACGCCGTGCCCGCCGTGGGGGAACACACCGAGGCCATCTTGCGCGAGCTGGGGCTGGACGATGCGGCGGTGCAGGCGCTGCGCAGCAGCCAGGCCATTTGAGCCATTTCAGCGGTTGACGTTCACCACCACCCGCCCGCGCACCTGTCCGGCCAAAATTTCTGCGCCCAGACCGATCGCGTCGGCCAAACCCACTTCGCGGGTCATGCGCTCCAGCTGCGCGGTGTCGAGGTCTTGGGTCAAACGCGCCCAAGCCGCCTCGCGCACAGCACGCGGGGCCATCACGCTGTCGATGCCGGCCAGTGTCACGCCGCGCAAGATGAAAGGTGCCACGCTGGACGGGAAGTCCATGCCTTGCGCCAGGCCGCAGGCGGTGACCACGCCGCCGTATTTCGTGCTGGCGCAGGCATTGGCCAGGGTATGGCTGCCGACAGTGTCGACCACGCCGGCCCAGCGCTCTTTGGCCAGCGGCTTGCCGGGCGCAGACAGCTCGGCCCGGTCCATCACATCGGCCGCGCCCAGCTGGCGCAGGTAGTCGGCCTCTTGCAGGCGGCCGGTGCTGGCCACAACGCGGTAGCCCAGCTTGGCCAACAAGGCGATCGCCACGCTGCCCACGCCGCCGCCTGCGCCGGTGACCAAAATGTCGCCCTTGTCGGGTGTGACGCCGTGCTTTTGCAGCGCCATCACGCACAGCATGGCGGTGTATCCGGCCGTGCCGATGGCCATGGCCTGGCGCGGGGTGAAAGCGGCAGGCAACTTGACCAGCCAGTCGCCCTTGAGGCGCGCCTTTTGCGCCAGACCGCCGCTGTGGCTCTCGCCCACGCCCCAGCCGTTGAGTACCACTTTGTCGCCCGCTTTGAACAGCGGGTGCTGGCTTTCGGTCACGGTGCCCGACAGGTCAATGCCCGGCGTGAGTGGGAACTTGCGCACCACGGGCGATTTGCCGGTGATGGCCAAGCCGTCTTTGTAGTTGAGGGTGGAGTAGTCCACCTGCACCGTCACATCGCCCTCGGGCAAGGCGCTGTCGTCCAGCGCTTGCAGGGTGCAGCGGTAACCGGTGTCGTCTTTGTTGATTTGCAGGGCTTGGTAGGTCATGGTGTGGTTCCTGAAAGATGCGTTACTTTGCACGAAAGTGGAGGGTGTCGGTAGCGCGGGGCGTCACCTGTGCGCTAGCATGGCGGCGTCTGAAAGGTCCTTTATGCGTTTTGCTCACTCTTTATGGCTTGTTCTGATTGGCGGCTGCCTGAGCCTGACTTCGGCTTGGGCCGCGCCCGACGAAGCGGCTTTGTGCAAGGACCAGGGCTACCCGGTGGGCAACGCCCGCAATTGGTTTTTTGACGAGTGTGTGCGAGTGGGTTCGTTCACGCACCACGCCGAGATTCCGGGCCTCATGGGTGGGCGCGCCAACGCCATGGCGCAAGCTGCGCAGCCGCTCGAATTACCCAAAGCCCCACAAGAGCCCGCCTACCGCTGGGGCATCAGCCAAGAAAGCGGCCTCAGCATCGACGACTACCTGAACCGTCAACGCGCTATGGCTTTGCTGGTGATCAAGGACGGCGTCATTCAGGTCGAGCGTTACCAGTACGGCCGCACGGCCAGCCACCGTTTTTTGTCGAACTCCATGGCCAAGACCATCACCGCCATGGCTGTGGGGTTGGCGCTGCGTGAGGGGCGCATTCAGTCGCTTGATGACCGCGCGGAACGCTACGCCCCCACATTGGCCGGTACGCTTTACGGCGAGGCCACGTTGCGCCATTTGCTGCGCATGGCATCAGGCGCGAAATTTGAAGAGCGTTACGACGGCAAGGACGATCTGGCCCGCTACGGCATGGCCGCTTACCGGGGTGGCCCGGCAGAAGGCGCGCGTGTGATCACCGAGCGCCTGCACCCGCAGGGGCAGCGCTTCAATTACGCCAGTGCCGAGACCGACATGTTGGCGCTGGTGCTGCAAGGTGCTACGGGCGAAACATTGAGCAGTTATTTGCAGACCCGGCTGTGGCAGCCCATGGGGGCCGAGACCTCGGGCCTGTGGCGTGCAGGGGCCAATGGGCTGGAGCGGGCAGGTGGCAACTTCAACGCCACGGCCCGCGACTACGCCCGTCTAGGGGTCTTGTTGGCCAACGATGGCACGCGGGTCGACCGCCCGGATCTGGGCGAGATCTTGCCACGCGACTTTTTGATCGAGGCCACCGACTGGAAGCAGCACCCGGAGGCCTTTGCCCCGCGCAAAGCCACCCCTTACTACGGCTATGGCTACCAGGTGTGGACGTTCCCTGGTCAGCAGCGCCGTTTTGCTTTGCTGGGTGTGTACGGACAAGCCATTTTTGTGGACCCGGCGCAAAAGCTGGTGATGGTGCAATTGGCGGCCAATGCCACCGCCAAGGCGGGGCAGACCAGCATGGGCCGGGAGATGGGTGCGCTTTGGTATGGCTTGGTCACGCACCACGGAAAATGGTGACCGGTGAACGCTTTCAGCGTTTGTTGACCAGCACAATGCCCACCGCCACCAGCGCCAAGGACAGCGCCAGGGTCAAGGTCAGGGTTTCGCCCAGCCAAAGCATGCCAAACAGCAAGGCGAACAGCGGCGTTAAGAACACGAAGGCCGAAATCTTGGTGGCGGGGTAGTGGCCTAGCATCCACATCCAGGCCAGGAAGCTGGCAAATGCACCCACCACAGTTTGCACCACCACCGAGCCCATAGCAAAGCCGCTCCAAGCACCGCCCCAGGGTTCGCCCAACCAGTGCGACAGCAGGATCAGCACCACGGTGCTCACGGCCAGTTGGTAAAACAGCAGTTTTTCGGCGGCCAGCCGGGTCAGGTTGGCGGCCCGGATGGCCACGGTGGTCAGGCCCCAAAAGGCCCCGGCGGCCAACCCCATCCAGTCGCCTTTGGCCCCGCCGCCGCCAAAGCCTTCGCGCAGGGCAAAGACCACAGCGGCAAAGGCGCAAGCCATGCCCAACCACTGCACAGCCCGCAGCCGCTCGGTGCGGATGAAAAAGGGCACCAAAGCCGCCACCCAAAAGGGCGAGGTGTACAAAAACACGGTCAAGCGCGAGGCCGTGGTGTGCTGCAGGCCGGTGTAAATGAAGGCAAACTCCGCCGCAAACAAGCAGCCTACCAGCAAACCGGCCCACAGGCTGCCGTCGCGATCAAACAGGCGCACCCTGCGCCACTGGCACCACAGCCACAGCAGCAGCGTGGCCCCCACGCCGCGCACCGCCGACTGGAACACGGGCGGCAATTCGGCCACGGTGGCTTTCACCAAGACTTGCTGAAAGCCCCAGAACATGCAACACACCAGCAACATGCCCACGGCCAGGGCGTCCAGGTGGTCTTTTCGGGGTCGGGTCGAAGGGGTCATGCCGCAGATTGTGCCGCTACCCGCCTGCGCGCCCTGTCGCCCGCGATGCGCCCGGTTACCATCAAAAATTGCACTGCTGTCGATTCGCTTGCCCAGCCCCCACCGTGCGCCAAACCCGCTGCCAACACCATGCCCAAGCTCGCCCACCACCACAACACGCCCTGGTCGCGCCGCGATCTGCACCGCATGGCGCTGGCCGCTGCCTTGGCGCCGTGGCTGACGCCCGGCCTGCAGGCGCAGAGCACGCCCACGCCTTGGCAGGTCAACCCGTTTAGCTTGGGCGTGGCCAGTGGCCAGCCACAGCCGAGCAGCGTGGTGCTGTGGACGCGTTTGCGCATCGATGAAGCCGATGCCGCCCGCCAGGCATCGGGCGCACCCGTGGTGTGCGAGTTGTTTGCCGACGAGGCCTTGCGCAAACCCCTGCGCCAATGGCGCTTGAGCACTGACGCCCGTCGGGGCCACAGCCTGCATGTGCTGGCCGATGGCCTGCAGCCGGGGCGGCATTATTGGTACCGTTTTGCCAGCGGTAACGCGGTCAGCCCAGTGGGGCGCACCCGCACCAGCCCGGCGCTGAACGAGGCGGTGCGCCGCTTGCGTTTGGGCTTGGCGTCTTGCCAGCATTACGAACAAGGCCATTTTGCCGCACACCGCGACATGGCCGCGCAAGACCTGGACCTGGTGCTGTTCGTGGGCGACTACATCTACGAAAGCAGCAACAAGCAATACAAAATCCGCGCCCACGAAAGCGGCATCCCTTTTTCACTCGACGCCTACCGCGCCCGCCATGCGCACTACAAGAGTGACGCCCACTTGCAGGCCTGCCACGCGGCCCACCCCTGGCTCATGACCTGGGACGACCACGAGGTGGTCAACGACTACGCCAACGACTTGGACCGCAACTTCACCGACCCGGCGGTGTTCTTGCAGCGCCGGGCGGCGGCCTACCAGGCTTACTTTGAGCACATGCCACTGCGCTTGGGGCCCGACCCGCAGCAGCCCAGCCAAATGCGCATCCACGACCGCATGGCCTGGGGCACGCTGGCTGACTTGTGGACCCTGGACTGCCGCCAACACCGCGACCACCAAGCCTGCCCCGACCTGATGCGCGGCGGCGGCCGCGTGGTCATGGGCTGCGATGCGCTGGCCGACCCGGCGCGCAGCATGCTGGGCCAAGCGCAAGAGCAATGGCTGACGGCGGGCCTGACACAAAGTCAGCGGCGCTGGAAGCTGCTGGCGCAGTCCACCTTGATGGCCAGCAGTGGCATCGAGACCCCCTTGGGGCGCAGCGCCTTCACCGACGGCTGGGACGGTTACCCCCAAGCGCGGGCAAGGCTGTTGCAGACCGTTGCCGATGCGCGCTTGAATGATGTGGTCATGCTGGGCGGCGATGTACACGCCAATGTGGCCGCGCAGCTGCGTGTGCGGCCGGGCGATGAACGCTCGCCCGTGGTGGCGAGCGAGCTGGTCACCACCTCGGTGTCTACTCGGGGTCTGTCGCCCAAACTCATGGCGCAAATTCAGCGCGACAACCCGGACATCCGTCACGCTCGCTCAGACGAGCGGGGCTACACCTTGATCGACGTCCGGCCCGATCGGCTGGATGCGCAGTTTTTGACCACACCGCACCCTGCCCAGCCCGACGCCCGGCTGGCGCTGCAAGGGCGTTGGACGGTGCGCCAGGGGGTGGCGGGCGTGGAGGCTTGGTCGTGAAATGACTGGTCGAGCCTAAGGGTTACCATGCGGTCTTTTTGTGGGCTGCGCGGCTAGAATCGGTGCATGAACACCGCCACCGTGACTGCGCCCAAAAAATCTTTCAAAGTCCAGATGCTCGCCGCACGCGAGGCTGCCATCATCCAGTCGGTCAACCGACTGCTCGCCGAAAAAGGCTTTGACGTGATGACCGTGGACGAGGTGGCCGCCGAGGTGGGCATTGCCAAGGCGAGTCTGTACAAACACTTCAACAGCAAAGAAGAGCTGGCCTGCGCCGCGATGGTCACCGCCATGCGCCGGGCGCAAGACGTGATCCAGGCCATGGACCCCCAGTTGGCCCCGCTCGACAAACTCAAGGCGGTGACACGCTGGACCATGACACTCAAGCTGCAAGGCCTGATGCCATCCTTGCCCAGCCAGAACTCCAGCCTGCGCGCCACCTTGATGGGCAGCAAAGATTACATGGACGGCTTGATGGAGGTCAGCGACGCTTTGGGCGGCTGGATAGAAGCCGCCCAAGAACAAGGCCAGATCAACAAGACTTTGCCCGCTGTGGCTGTGCTCTACACCTTGTTTGCCCGCGCCTGCGACCCGGTGCTGGAGTTCCTCAAAATGGGCGAACAGCACACCCACGAGCAAATCCTTGATCTGGTCATGAGCACCTGTTTTGATGGGCTGAACGCCCGCTGAGTCGGCCGCTTCAGCGCACCAGCAGCACAGGCACTTTGCAGTGCGCCATCACCTGTGTGGCGACCGAACCCATGACCAAGTTGCCCAGCGTGCCATGGCCGTGCGAGCCCATCACGACCATGTCAAATTTGCCGCTGTCG
>NZ_CALBEX010000371.1 GCF_937889215.1 uncultured Limnohabitans sp. | reverse complement strand
CGGCCTCTTGGCTCGGCTCCTGCCCGCCCACATCCACCACCGCCCTCTGGATACAGCGGGTGATGATGGCGGTGGAGTCGAACAGCGTGCCATCCCAATCGAAGGCGATCAGGTCAAACTGGCGGGGTCTTGCGGGTGTCATGTTCAACATAAGCTTTCAATTCAGGCGGTAATTCGGCTTGCAAGGCCAAGCGCTCGGCGGTCACAGGGTGGTTGAACTGCAAGCGCCAAGCGTGCAAAAACATGCGTTTCAGGCCCGGGCTGGCCCCGGGTTTTTGGAGTTGACGATTCCAATCGAAATCACCGTATTTGTCATCCCCCGCAATGGGGTGACCTTGCGAAGCCAAGTGCACCCGGATTTGGTGCGTGCGCCCGGTTTTGATGGTCACCTCCAGCAAAGTAGCCCCCTGCAAACGATGAGACACCTTGACCAAGGTGATGGAGCGCAGGGCATCCGGGTCTTCGGGCGTGGTCACACGCACCCGACGCTCGCCATCGGGCAACAGAAATTTGTGCAGGGGCTGGTCAATGACCCTCAGATTGGCAGGCCAATCGCCCTTGACCAAGGCCAAATAAGTCTTGCCCGTCTCGCGTTCACGAAACTGGTCTTGCAGGTGCTTGAGGGCGCTGCGCTTTTTGGCCACCAACAAAATGCCACTGGTGTCACGGTCCAGCCGGTGCACCAACTCCAGCAGCTTGGCCTGAGGCCGAGCCTGGCGCAATTGCTCGATCACGCCAAAACTGACGCCTGAGCCCCCATGCACTGCCACGCCCGCCGGCTTGTCGATGGCCATCAAGCTGTCGTCCTCCAGGAGCATTGGAAACTCGCGCCCCGGGGCAGGCCGAGCCGCCTTTTCAGCCACTTTGTCTGAAATACGTACCGGTGGCAAACGCACTTGGTCACCCGACTCGACACGCGTCTCGGCCGAGGCACGGCCCTTGTTGACCCGCACCTCACCGCTTCGAATGATCCGGTAGACGTGGGTTTTGGGCACCCCTTTGAGGTGCCGCATCAAAAAATTGTCCAACCGTTGACCGGCCGACTCCTCGTCTACCAACAACCATTTGACGGCGGGCGTCGCAGTTGAGGACTTGGCCCCTATAATGTGATTCACTGGCAATTGGCTGTAAGTGGTTGATTCAAATGGAAATGAATTCCTGCAGAGCTGGAGTTTAGTCCACCACCACAGCGCCAAGCCAGATGGTCGATGCCACCCTCGGCACGATTTTGCAGACTGAAGGCCAACGCCAACAGTGGCAAAACGCCCGGAGGTTGGGCCGACGCCCAGAAACCCAGATACGGAATACCCCAAGTCCAGCAGCCCAAAGGCTGCTGGGCGGATCAAAGCGAGATGTTTGTGTTGTTCGGAACTTTGCTGATGTGCTTGGAGCGGCTCACGAAGCCTCTGTGCACCCTCACGCCTTGTGCCCGGCGGTTTGTCTTAGACACCGGGGGAAGCCCCCGGCAGTGGACAAATTTTTGCATGCCTTTTCCCTCGCCCCATCCACGCGCCACGATCCCCATGGCTGCGCTCACGCGCAGTTGATGGACGATCACTCTCGGCAATTCCCTTCGTTTCAGGCGTCAGCTCCGGCAACGTGGGCTTTGCGGTTTCCAAGAAACCCAAAGCCGGTTGTGTAAACAGGTTCGAAAAGCAGTTTTTTTCTGCAATCGGGCCAAGCTGAACAG
>NZ_CALBEX010000370.1 GCF_937889215.1 uncultured Limnohabitans sp. | reverse complement strand
GGGGCTGACGCGCCAACAAGACCGCCAGGCCCAGCGCCTGAGCACCATTGCCGCCCGTTTGAGCCGCCCACAAGCCTTGCTGGGGCAGCACCATCAGTGGCTGGACCCGTTGGCGCACCGCCTGCAAGCGGGGGTTCAGCGCGATTTGGCCAACAGCGCGCATCGTTTGGAGCGCCTTGATGACCGTCTGGGTTTCAGTCAGGGCCAGCAGGTGGCACAAAGTGGCCAGCGTTTGGCGCGTGCGGCTTTGCGTTTGTCGTCGGTGGACCCGCGGCGAGTGCTGGAGCGCGGGTATGCCTGGCTCAGCGATGACCAAGGACAGGCCCTGACCCATGCCGCTCAGTTTCAACCGGGCCAGGCGGTTCGGGCGACCTTGGCCGATGGGGATGTGCCGTTGACGGTCTCGCGCTGATGGCATTTGTGGGTACGGTTACGGGTGCGGTCCTGACCTGCAAGGAATCTTCCCAAAGTGCCGATTGAGCATTAGGACACGAATTCAGCGGTGACTCTGACCTGTGATTTCGAGGGGCGATCATGCTGCGCCTAAAATGCATGGCTAAACCCTCAACCCGCAACAACCAAAGGACATCCTCATGGAACACACCTTGCCCGCACTGCCTTATGCGATCGACGCTTTGGCCCCTCACTACAGCCAGGAAACCCTGGAGTTTCACCACGGCAAGCACCACAACGCATATGTTGTGAACCTGAACAACCTGCAAAAAGGCACCGAGTTCGAAGGCATGGCCCTCGAAGACATCATCAAGAAGTCCAGCGGTGGTGTTTACAACAACTCTGCCCAGATCTGGAACCACACCTTCTTCTGGAACTGCATGAAGCCCCAAGGCGGCGGCGAGCCCACAGGCGCATTGGCCACGGCCATCAACGCCAAGTTCGGCAGCTACGCCGCTTTCAAAGAAGCCTTCGTTAAGAGCGCAGTTGGCAACTTTGGCTCCGGCTGGACATGGCTTGTGAAGAAAGCCGACGGCTCGGTCGACATCGTCAACATGGGCGCTGCTGGCACCCCACTGACCACGGGCGACACCGCCTTGTTGACTGTGGACGTGTGGGAACACGCTTACTACATCGACTACCGCAACATGCGCCCCAAGTTCGTTGAGACTTTCCTCGACAAGTTGGTGAACTGGTCCTTCGCTGAGAAGAATTTCGGCTGATCGCGTCAGCCTTCAAGTCAAAAAGCCCCGCAGCGCGGGGCTTTTTGCATTTTTGTCGATCAGCAGTGGGATGTCGGACCTAAAGGCGCCGACCTACAATGAACAGCAGCACCACTGAGCTGAGAGTGGGGTAGTGCCTGGCGCCGATCACAAAGCCCCGCAGCGCGGGTTTTTTTCATTTTTTCGATCAGCAGTGGGATGTCGGACCTGAAGGCGCCGACCTACAGTGAACAGCAGCGCCACTGAGCTGAGAGTGGGGTGGGGCCGGGCGCCGATTTCTGGTACCCCAGCATGAGGCGCCCGGCCCCACCCCGTTCTCAGCGGACCTCGCAAAACAAGCTGATCAGCGAATCAGCGAATCATCATCCCGCCATCGGCCACCACAGTCTGGCCGGTCACATAGCGCCCCGCTGGGCTCGCCAAAAACACCGCAATGCCGCCAATGTCGTCCGGCTCACCCATGCGGCGCAGAGGCGTCTCGTTGTTGTACTTGGCGCTCAGCACCGGGTCTTCGTGCAGCGCCTTGGCAAAGTCGGTCTTGATCAAGCCCGGGGCGATGCAGTTCACGCGGATGTTGTCCGGACCCCATTCCACCGCCAAGTTGCGCGCCAGCTGCATGTCGGCAGCCTTGGACAAGTTGTAAGCCCCAATGACCGAGGAGCCGTGAAGTCCGCCAATGGACGACACGATCACGATGGCCCCGTCTTGTTGGGCCTTCATGCCGGGGTACACCAGGTTGCACAACCAGGCATTCGACAGCACGTTGTTGCGCATCACCTTGTCAAACACCTCGTCGCTCATGCCCGTGGCCGGACCGTAATAGGGGTTGGTGGCCGCGTTGCACACCAAAATATCGATCACCCCCCAGGTCTGGCGGGTTTGCGCGATCAGGTTTTGCAGCTGCTCCTTGCTGGAGATGCTGGCCGCAATGGCCATGGCCTCACCGCCTGCGGCCTGTATCTCTTTGACGACCACCTCGCAAGCGTCTTGTTTGCGGCTGGAGACCACGACTTTGGCACCTTGCTGGGCCAATTGGTGCGCAATGGATCGGCCAATGCCTCGGCTGGAACCGGTGACGACGGCAACTTTGCCTTTGAGATTGAACAGCGACATGAAACGGTCTCCTTGTTGAATGCTGGGCAGTCTGCCCGGGCGCTGGGTCCTTGTCTGTCTTGCGGGTGTTACCCTTGGGGGCCTAATGAATTTTGGGTGACCGCCCTCGGGGCGATGGCTTGTGGTCTGCGTAAACCCCATCGTGGCGAGGGCACAGATCCACAAAACACCAAAGCCTGAGCCACAATGCTGCTCATGGAACAAGTTGATGCTGTCGTGATTGGGGCCGGTGTGATCGGCTTGGCTGTGGGGCGGGCGCTGGCGTTGTCGGGCCGCGAGGTGTTGGTGCTCGAATCTGAGAATGCCATCGGCACGGGGACCAGCTCGCGCAACAGCGAGGTCATCCACGCGGGCATTTATTACCCCGCTGGCTCGCTCAAAGCGCGGCTGTGCGTGCAAGGCAAGCAGATGCTTTATGCCTATT
>NZ_CALBEX010000369.1 GCF_937889215.1 uncultured Limnohabitans sp. | reverse complement strand
CGCAACGACATAGGGCGTATTGCCAAAATTGGTTCAGTCAAAGTGACCGAGGCCTTTGTGGTCGAACGCTACAGCCACGTCATGCACATCGTGAGCAACGTCGAGGGCTTGCTCAACGAGGGCATGAGCAACATGGACGTGCTCAAAGCCTCTTTTCCGGCAGGCACCTTGACGGGCGCGCCCAAAGTGCACGCCATGGAGTTGATTGACCAGTTCGAGCCCGTCAAGCGTGGCATTTATGGTGGCGCTTGCGGCTACATCAGTTACGCGGGCGACATGGATGTGGCGATTGCGATCCGTACCGCCGTCATCAAGGACCAAACGCTGTATGTGCAGGCTGCGGCTGGGGTGGTGGCCGATTCGGTGCCCGAGATGGAATGGCGCGAAACCGAGCACAAGGCGCGTGCCTTGTTGCGGGCCAGCGAGTTGGTCGAAGAAGGCTTGGAGTGATCATGGCGAAAAAAATCAAACTCCTGATGGTCGACAACTACGACTCGTTCACCTTCAACATCGTGCAGTATTTTGGTGAACTGGGCGCGGAGGTCGAGGTCTTTCGAAACGACGAAATCACGCTCGAAGGCATTGCGGCCCGCCAGCCTGACCGATTGGTGATTTCGCCTGGACCCTGCTCACCTGCAGAGGCGGGCATATCAGTGGCGGCCATTCAGCACTTTGCAGGCCAGCTGCCCATCTTGGGCGTATGTCTGGGGCACCAAAGCCTTGGCGCAGCCTTTGGCGGCCAGATCGTTCGGGCGCAAGAGTTGATGCACGGCAAAACCAGTGTCATCACCACCACGCAAGAAGGCGTGTTTGCGGGTTTGCCCAAGCAGTTCACCGTCAACCGCTACCACTCTCTGGCCATTGAACGGGCCACTTGCCCGCCCTGCCTGAAAGTCACCGCTTGGACAGACGACGGCGAAATCATGGGCGTGCGGCACACCGAGCTGGACATCGAAGGCGTGCAGTTTCACCCCGAATCCATCTTGACCGAGCACGGCCACGCCATGCTCAAAAACTTTTTGGAACGACCATGATCGATTTGCGCAGCGACACCGTGACCCAGCCCACCGCTGCCATGCGCGAGGCCATGCTGGCTGCGCCTGTGGGCGACGACGTGTTTGGCGACGACCCTACAGTCAACGCCTTGCAAGCGCGCATCGCACAGATCACCGGGAAAGAAGCGGCGCTGTTCATGCCATCGGGCACACAAAGCAACCTGTGCGCCCTGATGGCGCATTGTGAGCGGGGCGACGAGTACATCGTCGGTCAAAACGCGCACACCTACCGCTACGAAGGCGGCGGTGCGGCCGTGCTGGGCAGCATCCAGCCGCAGCCGCTGGCACAAAACAGTGTGGGAGAAATGGCGCTGGGCGACATCGCGGCAGCCATCAAACCCATCGACTGCCACTTTGCACGCACACGCTTGCTGGCGCTGGAAAACACCTGGAACGGCCACCCTATGTCGCAGGCCTATTTGGCGCAAGCCACAGCGCTCGGCCGGCAGCACGGCTTGGCCGTGCATCTGGACGGTGCCCGACTGTTCAATGCGGCTGTCGCACAAGCCGAAGGTGGATCGGTCACGGCCAGCGTGCGCCGCATCGTGGACCACTTTGACAGCGTGTCGGTTTGCTTCAGCAAAGGTCTGGGCGCGCCCGTGGGTTCGGCCTTGTGCGGATCGCGTGAACTGATCGCCAAGGCGCTGCGCTGGCGCAAGGTGTTGGGCGGAGGTTTGCGCCAGTCCGGCATTTTGGCGGCTGCGGCTTTGCACGCGCTGGAGCACCATGTCGAGCGCTTGGCCGACGACCATGCGTTGGCGCAGCGGCTGGCCCAAGGCCTGCAAGGCGTGCAAGGCCTGGGCGTGCGTTCGGCACAAACCAACATCGTGTTTGTGGATGTGGCCGATGGACGTGGCCCGGCTCTGCTTGACGATCTGAAAGCCCATGGCGTGCTGGCCACGGGTTTGATCGGCTTGCGCTTTGTGACGCACCTGGGGGTGGATGCCGCGGGCATCGACCATGCCATCGATTGCATCCAGCGCTTCATGGCGAACGCGTCCGCACAGACAAATCCCGCTTCCACCCGAGTAGGCGTTTACTGAAGCCATGCCTGAAACGCAGCAAGTCCTGATGTTCATGTTGGCCGGTGTGTTGCTCAACCTCACGCCGGGTCCAGATGTGTTGTACATCGTGAACCAGTCCCTGCGCGGCGGCGTGGGTTCTGGCTTGGTGGCCGCCTGGGGCATCACAGCCGGGTGTTGCGTGCATGTGGCGCTGGCCGCTTTTGGGCTTGGGTCTCGGCGACAGTGAGCGCGG
>NZ_CALBEX010000368.1 GCF_937889215.1 uncultured Limnohabitans sp. | reverse complement strand
GTGACGGGCTTCGACGGAGCCCAAATCATACAAATAATTGACCATGAGAGAGGCTGACTGCTGCAGCCCTTTGGCAGACAGGTCAGCGCCGACATGCACCGCCTCCAAGCGCGCACCATTGTCGAGGTGAAAGCGTGCCACGGGATCTGCCAGTTGGCCATGGGTTTGGCCCACCAGAAAGCCCGTGCACAAGCGCAAAAGACAGTCTTTGACATTGGCCGGCATGGTGTTGACATGGTCGGCCAACAGGAGTTTGTGCGCCGCCAACCAGTGGGTCAACGTGGCATGGGCCAAGCCATCCTTGGCCGACAACTTGGCGGGGTCGACTTTCTCGATCCAGCGCATGAATCCTGGCACCGGCGACAAGGTGCAATAGGTCTTCAAACTCTCGACCTCGGCGGCCAGGTGCTCGGCCACCCGCTTGATCAAGAAGTTGCCCAGCGACACCCCCCGCAAACCTGGCTGGCAGTTGCTGATGGAGTAAAAAATGGCGGTGGTGGGTGCCGGCGCTTTTCTGGCTTTGGACAATTTGACGAGTACGGCCTCGCTGCGCAGTGCAATAAGGGGGGCAATTTCTCCGGGAATCTCGTTCATCAGCGCCACTTCCACGAAGATCAAGGGCTCATTGGGCAGCTGCGGATGAAAGAACGCGTAACACCGGCGGTCGGACTCCAGCCTTCGGCGCAAGTGGGTCCAGCTGTCGATGGCGTGCACGGCTTCGTGTTGGATGATTTTTTCAAGCAACGCGGCTGAAGAGTTCCAACTGACCGGCTCGAAACGCAAAAATCCCGGGTTGAACCACGAGCTGAGCAGGTGCAGAAAGTCCGCATCCACAGCCTTCAAACCTTTTCGGTTTTTCATGCAGCCCATCAAGGCCACCCGCATGGACAACAGGGTTGCGGTCCCTTTTGGGGTGCGGTTGATCCGCCGGAACAGCTCTTGCCGAGGCGATTCGGTCACATGGGACAAGTGCGACAAAGCCTCAGGTGAGGCCTCTTTGAGGTAAGCCGTCGCGGCCGCCTTGACCACACGTTCATCGGGTGCAAACTCGGTGGCCAAGACCGCAAAAAAGGCTTCTTGTCTGTCTTGGCTGAGCGCCTCCCAGCCTCGCACCACCGCCGCCGCCAGCACATACATGTTGGCTTGCCCCCGCTCCGAAACCAGCTGATGGCAGGCATCGACCAATTTGGCAAAGCCGCCATCGGCCTTGGCGCGTTGCCCCAAAGCCAGCAGGTTTTTCCAGGACATCATGGTGCGTTCAACCCATCAGGTAGGTGGGCAACCAAGTCGCAATTTCAGGGAATACACACAACAAAACAATGGACAACACCATGCACATCATGAAAGGGAAAGCACCACGAAGAATGGTGGTCAACTTGACATCTGGCGTGATGCCATTGATGACAAACAGGTTCAAGCCCACCGGCGGGGTGATCAAACCCAACTCCATGTTGATGGTCAGCACCACGCCAAACCAAATCGGATCAAAGCCTGCTGCCGTGATCACGGGCAAGATGATGGGGGTGGTCATCAAGATGATCGCTGCCGGGGGCAAGAAACACCCAAGGACCAAGAGCAACATGTTGATGATGCCCAGCAACACCCAGCGGTTGACATTCAGCTCCGCAATGGCCTGGGCAACGCTTTGGGTCACCAAGCTTGAAGACATGGCGTAGCTGAACAGCACCGACATGCCGATGATCAGCAGCAGCATGCCGGACTCGCGAATGGCCTCTCGCACGATGCCCCAGATGGCGTTGAAATTCCACATCCGGTAAATCACGATCACCATCAACAAGCACAAAGCAGCCCCCACACCGGCGGCCTCGGAAGGGGTGGCGATGCCGCCGTAGAGTGCATAAATCACACCCACAATCACGCCCATCAAAGGCAGCAGACGGGGCAACAACTCAAAGCGTTGGGCCCAGCTGTAGCTTTCGTTGGTTTTGCCCAGTCCGGTACCACGACGCCAGCTCAAGAAAAGCGCCCAGGCAATGAACAAACCTGTGAGCAACAGGCCAGGCAAGATGCCCGCAATGAACAAGCGGCCAATCGATGTCTCGCTGGCAATGCCGTACAAAATCATGGTCACGCTGGGCGGGATCAAAATGC
>NZ_CALBEX010000367.1 GCF_937889215.1 uncultured Limnohabitans sp. | reverse complement strand
AGCCCGACCAGCCGATGACGAGCACCCCTTCGGTCACCACAAAGCCGAGTACTTTTCTTCGGGTTTTGAGGGCATCCTGATTGTGGTTGCGGCTTTGGGCATCATTTGGGCGGCCGGGCATCGGATTTTTGATCCGCAACCTATTGCGCAAGTCGGTTGGGGTTTGACCTTGTCGGTAGGCAGTTCCGCTTTGAACGGCTTTTTGGCCTGGCTCATGTTTCGCGCGGCCAAGCAACACCGCTCGCTTGCGCTGGAAGCCGATGCGCGTCACTTGGTGACCGACGTGTGGACTTCTGCGGGTGTGGTGGTGGGCATTGCTTTGGTGGGGGTGACGGGGTGGTTGTGGCTGGATGCATTGGTGGCCATTGGCGTGGCGTTGAACATTCTGAAAGAAGGGTGGCACCTGATTTGGCGGTCTTCCCAAGGCCTCATGGACGAAGCACTGGAGCCCGAGGTGTTGGCCGAAGTGCAAAGGGTGTTGGATGGTTTCACGCACCGCCGAGGGGAAACTGAAATCATCCGCTTTGACCACTTGAACACCCGCCAAGCTGGGCAGCGCCGATTTATAGACCTGCACATGCACATGCCCGCCAGCTGGACCTTGGGGCGAGCCGCAGCCTTGCGCGCCAGTGTGGAGCAGGCCCTGATGAGCGAAGTGCCGGGGCTGCGGGCCACCATCCAGCTCTTGCCCAGCGATGTGGAAGCGCACTTTGACGATGCTCGGGATTTGAAATGATTGTTGTGTTGCAACGGGTGAGTGAAGCCAGTGTGCGTGTCGATGACGAGGTCATCGGCCAGATCGACGCGGGTTTGCTGGTGCTGCTGTGCGCCGAAAAGGGCGATACCGATGCGGTGGCCGACAAGATGCTGGCCAAAATTTTGAAACTGCGCATCTTCAGCGACGAGGCGGGCAAGATGAACCTGAGCGTGCAGGATGTGGGCGGTGGTTTGCTGGTGGTGAGCCAGTTCACGCTGGCCGCCGATGTGGCGGGCGGTAACCGCCCCAGCTTCACCCAAGCCGCCGCGCCCGATGAAGGGCGGCGCTTGTACGAGCACTTTGTGTCTCAAGCGCAAAAAGCCCACTCGGTGGTGCAAACCGGCCGTTTTGCCGCCGACATGAAAGTAGCCCTCATCAACGATGGCCCCATCACCATCCCGATGCGCATGTCGGCTTGAGTCGCTGCTCGGGGTGGGCAACGATAATCCCCGCATGACTGCAACTTCTTCTGCCGCGAGTTCTGCTCGCTTTGACCAGCTCGCGCTGGCCCCTGCCACCCTTCAAAACCTCGAACAACTGGGCTACACCCAGATGACGCCCATCCAGGCGGCCAGCTTGCCGCTGACGCTGGCGGGACAAGACCTGATCGCTCAAGCCAGCACCGGCAGCGGCAAAACCGCCGCCTTTGGCCTGCCCTTGATCGAGCGCTTGCAAACGGTAGGTTCTCCCAGCGCGGCGATTCAAGCCGTGATTTTGTGTCCCACACGCGAGCTGGCCGACCAAGTCACGCAAGAAATTCGCCGTTTGGCCCGTGCTCGCCAAAACGTGAAAGTCGTCACCCTGTGTGGTGGCGTGGCCCTGCGTGGCCAGACGGTGAGTCTGGAGCACGGTGCCGATGTGGTGGTGGGCACGCCCGGCCGCATCCTGGACCACTTGGAGCGCGGTTCGCTGAGCCTGGCGGGCGTGAACACGCTGGTGCTGGACGAAGCCGACCGCATGCTGGACATGGGCTTTTTCGACGACATCGCCAAGGTGGTGCGCCAGTGCGCCAAAGACCGACAGACGCTGCTGTTTTCAGCCACCTACCCCGAAGGCATTGCCAAGTTGGCCGCGCAGTTCATGCGTGCACCGCAAACCGTGAAGGTGGAGGCGCAGCACAGCGCGTACAAAATCCGGCAGGTTTATTACGAAGTGAGCGAAAGCCAGCGGTTGGACGCTGTGTCCAAGTTGCTGGCGCACTTCCGTCCCGAGCGCACGCTGGCCTTTTGCAACACCAAGCAGCAGTGCCGCGATTTGGTGGCGGTGATGCAGGCCCAGGGCTACAGCGCGCTGGCGCTGTTTGGCGAGCTGGAGCAGCGCGAGCGCGACCAGGTGCTGGTGCAGTTTGCCAACCGCAGCTGCTCGGTGCTGGTGGCCACCGACGTGGCCTCTCGCGGTTTAGATGTTGAGGGCCTCGAAGCCGTGATCAACGTGGATGTGACGCCCGACGCAGAAATCCACATCCACCGAATTGGCCGCACGGGCCGGGGCGATGCCGAAGGCCTGGCTCTCACGCTGGCCAGCATGGACGAGATGGGATCGGTCGGAAAGATCGAGGTGATGCAAGGCCGCGAGTCCAATTGGGCCCCTTTGGCAGGGTTGGTGCCTGCTGCCAGTGGCTTGTTGAAGCCGCCCATGCGCACGTTGCAAATCGTGGGCGGGCGCAAAGAGAAGATTCGTGCGGGCGACGTGATGGGTGCGCTGGCCGGGGAGTGTGGTTTGACCCGCGAGCAGGTGGGCAAGATCAATGTGAACGAGTTTTCAACCTATGTGGCGGTGCAGGCGGAGTTGGCTAAAAAGGTCGAGGCGCAGTTGTCGCACGGCAAGATCAAGGGCAAGAGCGTGAAGGTTCGGTTGCTCTGACGTTTTGCCTTTTGCTTGGGCGGTGTGTGAGGGGATGCGGCGGGTTCCTCATAACGGGGTACCGAAAATCGTCACCCGCCGCATCCCCTCACACACCTGAGTGGTCATTCTTATTTGTAGGAGCCTACCCCTGTGGGCGATGGGCGTGGAACACGCCCTGCAAGCCATCGCCCACAGGGGTGGGACTCCGACAAAGATAAAAATATCCGCATAGCCGACAAAAACATGGGCCATTCAAACTTAATTGGGCCAGATCAACAGATTCCCAGCGGGTTAAAAAAACTGCACCACAGCCTCGAATGGGGTGGGGCCGGGTGACGATTTCCGGTACCCCGGCATGAGGAACCCGGCCCCACCCCATTCGAGGCCTCCCCAGCTCAAACCATCTGGGGCCTAACCAGCAAAAACTACAGATAAGGGTTCTTCAACCCCAACCCCGCCAAGATGTCCACCTCATAAGCCTCCATCTCCTCGGCATCGGCCTCGCTCGTCTCATGGTCCCAGCCCTGCGCGTGCAAAGTAGCGTGCACCAGCAAATGCGCGTAATGCGCCGCCAGCGTCTTGCCTTGCTCCTTGGCCTCACGCGCCACCACTGGGGCGCACAGTACCAGGTCGGCCATCACCACAGGCTCTTGCGCATAGTCGAAGGTCAGCACGTTGGTCGCGTAGTCCTTCTTGCGATAACCCAGGTTCAGCGCTCGGCCTTCCTCTTCGCCCACGATGCGCACCGTGATCTCTGCATCATCGGCCAAGGCGTGGCGAATCGCACGGGTTACCGCGTGGCGGGGCAGGGCTGCTCGGTGTCGCGCGGCGTAGGGGATGTCGCCAAATTGCAGGGACAGTTGGAGTTTCTGGAGGGCCATGAAGGTGCTCGATTCAGCTTTCAGTCGTCGGTGGGCAAGGGCTTGCGGCGGGTCGTGACACCCGCCCGCATGGCGGCGCTGCCTTGCGCGTCGTAGGCGTCCACGATGCGGGCTACCAGCGGGTGGCGCACCACGTCTGCGCTGGAAAAGCGTGTGAAGGCAATGCCCTTGACGCGCTTCAAAACCCGCTCGGCATCGATGAGGCCTGACAGCTGCCCCTTGGGCAAGTCGATCTGACTCACATCGCCCGTCACCACCGCCTTGGCCCCAAAGCCAATGCGGGTCAAAAACATCTTCATTTGTTCGGTGCTGGTGTTTTGCGCTTCGTCCAAGATCACAAAGGCGTTGTTCAACGTGCGCCCGCGCATGAAGGCCAGTGGGGCAATTTCGATGGCGTTGCGCTCAAAGGCTTTTTGCACCTTGTCGTAGCCCATCAGGTCATACAGCGCGTCGTACAAGGGACGCAGATACGGGTCAACTTTTTGTGACAAGTCGCCGGGCAAAAAGCCCAAGCGCTCGCCAGCTTCCACGGCCGGTCGCGTCAGTACGATGCGCTGCACGCTGGCGCGCTCCAGCGCGTCCACCGCGCAGGCCACGGCCAGATAAGTCTTGCCCGTGCCGGCCGGGCCGATGCCAAAGCTGATGTCGTGGCTGGCGATGCTCTCCAGATAGGCTGCTTGCACCGGGGTGCGGGCCTTCAGGTCAGCGCGGCGGGTTTGCAAGGCGGGCAAGTTCGCTTCTTCGCCACCGCTGTCACCCACCAGCATGAGCTGCACCATGTCCGGTGAAATGGGGCGGTCGGCGCGCTCGTAAATGGCCTGCAAAATCTCCATTGCCCGCAGCGCCATGGCTTTGGGGCCGTCCACCTTGAATTGCTCGTGGCGGTGCGCAATGCTCACCTGCAAGCCCGCTTCGATGGTTCGCAGGTGCGCGTCCATCGGGCCATACAGGTGTGACAAACGGGTGTTGTTGTGGGGCGTGAAGGTGTGTCTGACGATCAAGTGGATAATCCTGTCCGTGGGTGGTTTTGCGGTTTTTGTGCAGGCCAAGGAGCCCCGATTCTCCTCTATATCCATGAAACCCAAAGGCCCCCCATGATTGGCAAACTCACCGGCATCCTGAGCGACAAAAACCCACCCGAGGTGATCGTGGATTGCCACGGCGTGGGCTACGAGGTCAATGTGCCGATGAGCACTTTTTACAACTTACCTGCCACGGGCGAAAAAGTCAGTCTGGTCACGCACTTTGTGGTGCGCGAAGACGCGCAAATCCTCTACGGTTTTGCCACGCTGGCCGAACGAGAAGCTTTCCGTCAGCTCATCAAAATCTCAGGTGTGGGTCCACGCACGGCTTTGAGTGTGTTGTCCGGCATGAGTGTGGATGACTTGGCGCAGGCCATCACCACACAAGAGGTGGGGCGTTTGGTCAAGGTGCCAGGCATCGGCAAAAAAACCGCTGAGCGTTTGCTGCTCGAACTCAAGGGCAAATTAGGCGGTGACATCGGCGGCTTGTTTGCGGTGAATACTCCCGACGCACAAAGCGATATCCAACAAGCCTTGCTGGCGCTGGGCTACAGCGACAAAGAAGCCGCAGCGGCCCTCAAGAGCCTGCCCGTGGACGTTGGGGTGAGCGAGGGCATCAAGCTCGCGCTCAAGGCCCTGAACAAATAAAGCGATCTGAGCCATGAGCATCCGCACCGACGACTTCGCACCGCAGCCCGAGCCCCGGGTCATATCAGCGGCCCCTGTGTCTCATCAAGAGGAAGCCATTGAGCGCGCCCTGCGCCCCAAGCTGCTCGACGAATACGTCGGGCAAGTCAAGGTGCGTGAGCAATTGGAGATTTTCATCAGCGCCGCCAAGATGCGTGAGGAGCCGCTGGACCATGTGCTGCTGTTTGGTCCGCCCGGTTTGGGCAAGACCACGCTCAGCCACATCATCGCCGCCGAACTGGGCGTGAACCTGCGCCAGACCAGCGGCCCGGTGCTCGAAAAACCAAAGGATTTGGCCGCGCTGCTCACCAACCTCGAGCGCAACGATGTGCTCTTCATTGACGAGATCCACCGCCTCTCGCCGGTGGTTGAAGAAATCCTTTACCCTGCGCTCGAGGATTACCAAATCGACATCATGATCGGTGAAGGACCGGCGGCGCGCAGCATCAAGCTGGACCTGCAGCCCTTCACCTTGGTAGGGGCCACCACCCGCGCCGGCATGCTGACCAACCCCTTGCGCGACCGCTTTGGCATCGTCTCGCGTTTGGAGTTCTACACACCCGAGGAGCTCACCCGCATCGTGACCCGAAGCAGTGGCCTGCTCAAAGCGCCGATTGACCCGGAAGGTTCGTTCGAGATCGCCCGGCGCTCACGCGGTACGCCGCGCATTGCCAACCGCCTGCTGCGCCGGGTGCGTGACTATGCGGATGTGAAGGGCGACGGCACCATCCACAAAGCCATTGCGCAAAAAGCGCTGGTCATGCTCGACGTGGACCCTGAAGGCTTTGACCTGATGGACCGCAAATTGCTAGAAGCGGTGATCCACCGCTTTGATGGCGGCCCGGTCGGGTTGGACAACATTGCCGCCAGCATTGGTGAAGAACGCGACACCATCGAAGACGTGATCGAGCCGTATTTGATTCAGCAAGGCTATCTGCAGCGCACCCCCCGTGGGCGCATGGCCACCTTGGCGGCCTTCAAACATTTGGGTGTGACGCCGCCTAAATCTTTTGGCGAGCGGTTTTGAGTTTTGGCTCCGCCAGCTGGATTGGTTTGCAGAGGGCATTGGCATGGCTTACACATTCGCTGAAACGATAATGCACGCATGGAAACCAAATGGCTTGAAGATTTTGTGAGCTTGGCTGAAACCCGCAGTTTCAGCCGTTCGGCGCAGTTGCGGCATGTCACGCAGCCGGCGTTTTCACGGCGCATCCAGTCTTTAGAGGCTTGGGCCGGTGCTGACTTGGTCGACCGAAGTTCTTACCCCACCAAACTCACCCCTGCAGGCAAAACCTTGTATGCGCAAGCCTTGGAGATGCTGCAGGCGCTGCAAAACACACGGGCCATGCTGCGCGGGCACAATGCGGCGGGCCAGGACTTCATACAGTTTGCTTTACCGCACACGCTGGCCTTCACCTTTTTCCCGCATTGGGTGGCCAGTCTGCGCGAGAGCTTTGGCCCCATCAAGAGCCGACTCATCGCTCTGAATGTGCACGATGCCGCCATGCGGCTGGTGGAGGGGGGGTGCGACGTGTTGATCGCTTACCACCACCCGTCGCAGCCATTGCAAATTGACCCGGAGCGCTATGACATGGTGGTGCTGGGCCAAGAGGTGATCGCCCCATATGCGCAGTCGGGCCCAGAGG
>NZ_CALBEX010000366.1 GCF_937889215.1 uncultured Limnohabitans sp. | reverse complement strand
TGTGACCGAGAGCGAAGAGGTGTTGGTCACCAGCACAGCGGTGGGGGCCAGCACGTTTTCCAAATCGGTGAACAGGCTTTTCTTGATTTCGATTTTTTCGACGATGGCTTCGACCACCAGATCACAGCCTGCCAAATCTTGCAGACTGCTGGCCGCCAACAGACGGCTTTTGTGGCCAGCCACCGCCTCAGGCGTCAGACGGCCTTTTTCTTGCAACTTGTCCCATTGCTGAAACACCGCATCACGCGCTTTGGCAATGGCGTCGGCTTGGGTGTCGTACAGCCAGACTTGGCTACCTGCCTGGGCCGCGATTTGGGCAATGCCGCGCCCCATGGCGCCTGCGCCGATGACGGCTACTTGGGTGAATGCGAGGGTCATGTTGAAAAGTGAATGCAAAACAAGCCACAGGGCCAGGTCAATAAAAAACCGCCATGCGGGCTCAAAACAGGGCCACAGTCGACCGGGTCAAAAAACAATTATTACCGAGTTGAATGTTGGTCGATGGTAGGGGGGCGCTGGCAAACCTTCAACGGCGCACTTGTAATGCACCCGGGTTGACAATGTTGGTCGGTGTGCCCTTGATGAAGTTGACGACGTTTTCAAACGCCACACCAAAATACAGCTCGTAACTGTCTTTTTCAACGTAGCCGATGTGCGGTGTGCAAATGCAGTTTTCCAAGCGCAGCAGCGCGGAGCCTTGCAAAATCGGCTCGGACTCGAACACATCAACTGCGGCCATGCCTGGGCGTCCCCGGTTCAAGGCACCGATCAAGGCGTTGGGCTCGATCAGTTCAGCCCTGGAGGTGTTGACGATCAAAGCGGTGGGTTTCATCAAGCCCAAGTCTTCGCTGGTGACGATGCCCGTCGTGACTTCATTCAACCGCAAGTGAAGCGACATCACGTCAGTAGTTTGAAAAAATGCCTCGCGGCTGGTTGCTGCAATGTGGCCGTCTGTGACGGCCTTCACGCGTGATTCGTCGCTGCCCCACACTTGAACATGCATGCCAAAGGCTTGGCCATAGCTGGCCACCATTTGGCCAATTTTTCCGTAACCCCAAATGCCCAGCGTTTTACCCTTCAACACAGTGCCCAAGCCAAAATTGACCGGCATCGCACTGGATTTCAGGCCCGACTGTTGCCAAGCACCATGTTTGAGGCTGCTGATGTAGTGAGGTAGCCTGCGGGCTGCAGCCATGATGAGGGCCCAAGTCAGCTCAGCCGGTGCAGTGGGCGAGCCCACGCCTTCAGCCACCGCCACGCCACGCTCGGTACAGGCGGCCAAGTCGATGTGGCTGCCCACACGGCCTGTCTGGGCAATCATTTTGAGGCGAGGCAGTTTTTCGATGAGCGCCCGATTCAAGATGGTGCGCTCTCGGTTCAGGACAATCACATCAGCGTCTTTGAGACGAACAGACAGTTGACCAATGCCCTTGACCGTGTTGGTGTAGACCTTGGCTGGGAAGTTCTCGAGTTTGGCTGCGCAGTCGAGTTTGCGGACGACGTCTTGGTAGTCGTCGAGGATCACAATGTTCATGCACGACATTGTGCCTTGTCAGTCGGCGAGCTTTGGCCTTGGCAAGGAGGATTTGTTTGCAGTTTCTTTCACCACAAACCAAGAACCGGCCAAAACGGTGCGAGGGGTGTCCGTTTGGCCGATGTTGGTGACGTTCAGTTTGGGCGGTGTTGGGCCTCTAAGGCTACCAGGCGGTCAAGTTCGGCGCAGACATCGGCCATGCGGCCCGAGATGACCATGCGCCCGGCACTGGGCGCACTTTGCCCCGATTCCTGAATGCGCAACACCCGCAGGCCTGGCGCTCGGCTGGCCGCTTTGGTCAGTGCCAGAGCCGGTGTGGCGCAGAGGCTGGGCCGCGCAGCCCAGACGGGGTGTATGCGGCCCAAATGCCTTTTGGGCAAAATTTGTGTGGTGGTGGACGGTGTGGACAAGTTCTTGAACAGACCTGTCAGAGCAAGCAGAGCGATTCCCATGTGAAACCTTTCAAAAGCATGGAGGTTGGACACAGGCAGGATTGCAAAGGAAAGTCGCTGGTTTCAGGGCTGATAGACAGCGCCCGCCACCTGAAGCCAGGACTGGAAAAATGTCACATGACGAAGCTGTTGCGGATCAGGCCTACGGCCAAGCCCTCGATGTCAAAAGGCTCTCCGGGGTGCACCACGATGGTGGGGTAATCGGGGTTTTCGGGCAAAAGTTCAATGCCGGTGCTGGTTTTGTGCAGGCGTTTGACGGTGACTTCATCGCCAAGACGGGCCACCACAATTTGACCATTGCGCACTTCTTTGGTGGATTTGACGGCCAACAGGTCGCCGTCCATGATGCCCGCATCGCGCATGGACATGCCGCGCACCCGCAGCAAATAGTCGGGTTGTTGGGCAAACAAAGTGCTTTCGACTTGGTAGGTTTTGTCGACGTGTTCTTGTGCCAAGATGGGCGATCCTGCAGCGACACGCCCGACCAAGGGCAGACACAATTGGCCCAGGCCCGGCAGGCTCAGGCTGAACAAATCGGAGGGCGCGCGCAGGGTGCTGCGTGAACTGCCTTTGAGACGGATGCCGCGCGAGGTGCCACTGACCAACTCGATCGCCCCTTTGCGGGCCAGAGCCTTGAGGTGTTCTTCTGCGGCATTGGCCGACTTGAAGCCCAACACATTGGCGATTTCGGCGCGGGTAGGTGGCGCACCGGTGTTGGCAATGGTGTTCTGGATGAGTTCCAGAATTTCTTGTTGCCGGGCTGTCAGTTTGGGGCTGTCGGTCATGGGGTGTCCTTGGTCTGCAAGATGACTGTTTTTTCATCCAGTGACTGTATTTTTAAACAGTTTTCTGACTTGTGCAAGCCTCTCATGCAAAAAACCACGAAAAGTCACCCATTTCGTTTTTTTAATGGTTGTTCATGCCGCCCACTGACGTGTGTTCTCCATGCCACCTTTTCGCGCAAGCGTTTTAAAAACAACAAAGCCCCTGGACGGGGCTTTGTTGGGGGTGGGCGGCACAGGCCGCAGCACAGGCTGTTGCTTTATTCGGACAGTGCGGCAAAGGCCCGTGCGGTGATCTCTTCCACGCTGCCGGTGCCACTGATGGCGCGGTATTGGGGGGCCGAAGCGGCGTCTGATTTGGCCC
>NZ_CALBEX010000365.1 GCF_937889215.1 uncultured Limnohabitans sp. | reverse complement strand
CGTCGGAAGTTCTCGCGGATACGGTCAAAAATCACCACCGACTCGTTCACCGAATAACCCAGCACCGCCAGCACCGCCGCCAGCACCGCCAGTGAAAACTCCCACTGGAAGAAGGCAAAAAAGCCCAAGATGATGACCACATCGTGCAAGTTGGCGATGATGGCCGAAACAGCAAATTTCCACTCAAAGCGGATGGCCAAATACAGCATGATGCCGCCCACCACAAAGGCCAGCGCCATCAGGCCGTCTTCCACCAATTCGTTGCCCACCTGCGGGCCCACAAACTCCGTGCGGCGCAGCGTCACATCGGGGCTGGCCGCCTTGAGGGCTGACAGCACCGTCTCGCTTTGCTGGGCCGTGGTCACACCCTTTTGCACGGGCAGTCGGATCAGCACCTCACGCGCCGAGCCAAAGTTTTGTACCTGCACATCGGCATAACCCAAACCCGACACCACGCTGCGCACCTTGGGCAAGTCGGCCGGTTGGCTGTAGCTGACCTCCATCACGGTGCCGCCCGTGAACTCGACCGACAGGTGCAAGCCCTTGTTGAATAAAAAGAACACCGCCAAGATGAACGTGGCAAAGGAAACCGCGTTCAACACCAAAGCATGGCGCATGAACCGGATGTCTTTTTTGATTCTGAAAAACTCCATTTTTTATCTCCCGTTCAGTCGGCTTTGGCCGCTGTGACTGCTGTACCCGTATCGGGACGCCAAACAGTGCCGATGGACACGGTCTTGAGTTTTTTCTGTCGGCCGTACCAAAAGTTGACCAGGCCCCTTGAGAAAAACACGGAAGAGAACATGCTGGTCAGAATGCCGATGCAATGCACCACCGCAAAGCCGCGCACCGGACCCGAGCCAAAGGCCAGCAAAGCCAAGCCTGCAATCAAGGTGGTGATGTTGGAGTCAAAAATCGTGGACCAAGCGCGGTCGTAGCCCGCATTGATCGCCGCTTGTGGGCTCGCGCCGCTGCGCAGTTCCTCGCGCACGCGCTCATTGATCAACACGTTCGAGTCGATCGCCATGCCCAGTGCCAGTGCCATCGCAGCCATGCCCGGCAGCGTGAGCGTGGCCTGCAGCATCGACAGCACCGCCACCAACAGCAACAGGTTGAAGCCCAAGGCCAGGCTGGAAAAAACGCCAAACATCGCGTAATAAACGCACATGAACGCCACGATCACCAGGAAACCCCAAGTTACGCTGTTAAAGCCCTTGGCGATGTTTTCTGCGCCCAAGCTGGGCCCAATGGTGCGCTCTTCGATGATTTCCATCGGCGCAGCCAGCGAACCCGCACGCAGCAACAGCGCGGTATCGGTCGCCTCGGTCGACGTCATGCGGCCAGAAATCTGCACCCGACCACCACCGATCTCAGCGCGGATCACGGGAGCCGTCACCACTTCGCCCTTGCCTTTTTCAAACAAGATGATGGCCATTCGCTTGCCCACGTTGTCACGCGTCACATCTTTGAAAATGCGCGCGCCCTTGCCGTCCAGCGTCAGGTTGACCACCGGCTCTTGCGTCTGGCTGTCAAAGCCTGGCTGGGCGTCGGTCAGGTTGTCACCGGTCAAAACCACTTGTTTTTTCACAATCAACGGGCGGCCATCACGTTCCAAATAACGCTCGGTGCCAAAAGGCACCAGGCCCCCGGCTTGCTCGGCTGCACGGGCCTCGGTGCTTTCGTCCACCATGCGCACCTCCAAGGTGGCAGTGCGGCCCAAAATGTCTTTGGCCTTGGCCGTGTCTTGCACGCCAGGCAACTGCACCACGATGCGGTCCAGGCCCTGCTGTTGAATCACCGGCTCGGCCACGCCCAGCTCGTTGATCCGGTTGTGCAGCGTGGTGATGTTTTGCTTGAGTGCTTGGGCTTGCACAGCACGGGCCGACTCGGTCTTCACGGTGGCCAACAAACGGAACGCGCTGCCATCGGCCTGTGACGTGATCTGCAGGTCGGTGAATTGGGCGGCGATCAGGTCTTGTGCGGCTTGCAACTGCTGGGCGTCGCGCAAACGCAATTCAATGGTTT